>CAZRAT010000001.1:0-3269 GCA_964598185.1 Candidatus Woesearchaeota archaeon
AAGAAATTAAAGGACAAGATATTGCATTAGTAAATATAAAAAAATTTCTTGAAGAATTTAATCTTGGAAAACTAAAAAAAAGACCAAAAAAAGCACTAGTTCTCCACGGTTCTCCTGGAACAGGCAAGACAACAATCGCACATGTGGTTGCAAAAGAAACTAATTCTGAAATCTTTGAACTAAATGCTTCTGATTTTAGAAACAAGGCAAATATCCAAGAAATTCTAAAACCATCAATTGAACAAAAATCATTAATTAAAAAAAACAAAATAATACTCATAGATGAAGCCGACGGAATAAGCGGGTACTCTGATAGAGGAGGAATAAAAGAACTTTTAGATTTAATTGCTTATTCTAAATATCCAATAATAATTACTGCAAACGATATTTGGAACAAAAAATTAAAAGACCTCAGAAAAAAATCAGAACTAATTCAATTAAATGAAATCCATTATGAAGTAATAAAAGAAGTTTTATTTGAAATATTAAGAAAAGAAAATTTATTTATAGAATATGATTTTGTCACAAAAATTTCATTAAATTCAAAAGGGGATTTAAGGGCGGCGATAAATGATTTGCAAACATTCTCACAAACAAAAGATCTATCATTTACAATTGATGAACGAAACAAAGAACAAAGTATCTTCAATGTTTTAAAAAAAATATTCCAAACAAAACCCACAAATGATTTATTATGGGCTTATGATTCTGTGAAAATGCCGATGGATGAAATAATTTTATGGGTGGAAGAAAACATCCCTGCAGAATACCAAGGAGAAGAACTTGCAAAAGCCTACGAAGCACTAAGCAAAGTTGACTTATTCAAAGGTAGAATCTACAAACAACAATACTGGAGATTTTTAGTTTATGAAAATATTTTTCTAAGTTATGGAATTTCTGCTGCAAAAAAAGACGTCAAAACAAATTTCACGCGATACCAAAGACCAAGTAGAATTTTAAAAATCTGGCTCAACAACCAGCGAACAGCAAAGAAAAAATCAATAGCGCAAAAATACGCAAAATTAGTTCATGTTGGACAAAAAAGAGCAATGAATGAATTTCCAATAATAAAACAAATTATAAAATCAAATCCTTTAATTCAAAAAGAACTAAAATTAAATGAAGAAGAAATTTTATATTTGGAAAGATAAAATATTAATTAACTTGTGGAACAGAGCACCCTGTTGCTTCTCCTAAAGATTCTAAAGTTTTTCCCCCCTCATAAATCTCGCCATTCAATTGAATTTCTGGAACATAATTTGTTTGGGTTTCTTCATTACATCTTTCCCTATTTTTTCCACATTCAACAAAAACAGAACTCGCAACATCATATCCTCCTAAAAGAGAAACTAAAGTTCTACAATGTGGGCAAGTATCAGAACCATAAATAACCATCCCATTATCTGCAAGACAATCATTAAAAATCCTTAATTCTTGTAATTCATCTTCAGAATATCCTGTAGTTGTAGGTTGTTCAGTTGTTTGCTGGGTCAAAGAAGAAATAGGTATTAAACCATTCACAAGATTTTTCCCATCCAAAGTTAAATAAGCAGAACTACTCCCTTGTTCAGAAGAATAAAATATTTTATATAACCCACTTTCTTGTTCAACATTTAAAATTTCTATATCTCCAATCTGTTCTTTAGCTAATTTAGCGAGAGCATCTCCAGCAACCCCTTCATCAACAATTCCTCCTGTAATGCCTCCAAAACTTCCAACCATTAATATTAAAACAAAAATCCCAAGAACAAATGTCGAAAGAATCCACGGGTTCTCCCTCATTTTTTCAGTAAGTTTACTTTCTTGATGAACATTAATCTCCTCTATAATTTCTTTTTCTGGAATATTTTTTTCTTCATCCATATTGATTTCAAGAAAAATCCTTTTAAAAACATTTTGGTAAAATTAATGTAATTACAATTAATTAATATCAAAACAATTAAAAATCTCCTTAACTCTTTTTAATTATGTATGAAATAATAATCGGGAGAAATCAATCAGATAAAAAATTATTTGGTGACAAGGGACTTATCAATATTGGAAAAGGTTATGTGAAAATGGGACAATACACTTCTTTGAATAATAAAATTTCAATGGATATTGCGCGAAGCCATGTTATCCTTGTAGCTGGAAAAAGAGGTTCTGGAAAATCCTACACACTCGGCGTCATAGCAGAAGAACTTTCTAATCTCCCAAAAGAAACCAGCCAGAACATTGCTTCCCTAATCTTTGATACAATGGGAATCTACTGGACCATAAAATCACAAAATGAAAAAGACAAGGAATTATTACAAGAATGGGGATTGCAACCAAAAAATCTTCCTGCGAAAATCTTTGTTCCGTTCGGGCATTACGACTCTTATTTAAAAAAAGGAATTCCTGTCGATGAAAAATTTGCAATAGATATTACAGAACTAAACACAGAAGATTGGGTGATAACATTTGGATTAGATTTAATAAATCCTATCTCAATTTTAATTGAAAGAACATTAAGTAAGTTAAAAGAAAAAGGAAAATTCACCATCCAAGATATAATTTCAAATTTAGAACATGACCACAAAACTTCAACAGAAACAAAAAATGCTGCAGTGAGTTTATTTGAAGCAGCAGACAATTGGGGGGTCTTCGCAAAAGACAAACAATCAACACAAATAAAAGATTTAATTTCTGCCGGCACAACTTCTGTTTTGGATTTAAGTGTCTACAATTCAATCGGGGCGTTTAATATAAGAGCATTAGTAATAAGTTTAATCTCAAGAAAAATTTTTAATCAAAGAATGGACGCCAGAAAAAAAGAAGAAGTAGAATCTATCTCTCAAAGACTTTCATTTTCTTCGCAAGAGAAAAAAGAAAACCCTTTAGTTTGGCTTTTTATAGACGAAGCTCACGAGTTCCTTCCTCTCGACAAAAAAACTCCTGCAACAGATGCCTTAGTTCAATTATTAAGAGAAGGTAGACAGCCTGGAATCTCAGTAGTCTTAGCAACACAACAACCAGGTAAAATCCACAGAGACGTGATGACTCAATCAGATATTGTAATCTCACATAGAGTAACTTCCCAACAAGATTTAGAAGCATTAAATTCAATTATGCAAAGCTATCTTCTTGACAGCATAAAAAAATACATGGACGAACTTCCAACATTAAAAGGTTCTGCAATAATCCTTGATGACAACTCAGAAAGAATTTATCCAATGAGAATTCGTCCTCGTTTTACATGGCACGGAGGCGAGGCGCCAACTGCAGTTAGAGTGGATAAAAAATTATAA
>CAZRAT010000001.1:3369-67435 GCA_964598185.1 Candidatus Woesearchaeota archaeon
TACATGGCACGGAGGCGAGGCGCCAACTGCAGTTAGAGTGGATAAAAAATTATAAGCCGAGCTGGAGTGCCATTGGCAGGGCGAGAATTTACACTTGCATTAAATCCTAAAAGTAAAAATAAAAAATCGCGAGTGTGGACTCGAGTTGGCGAGGCGCCAACTGCAGTTAGAATGGATAAAAAATTATAATAGAAATATTTAAAAATACCATTCTTAAATAATATCATGGAAGAAAATTTATGTGAATACGCAAAACCAGTTTATTTTTTGGACAATCTAGTAATTTTATGTGAAGGAAATTTATGTGATGGAAAATATAAAAAAACAATTCATGTGGATGGAGAACCAAAAAATATTTGTTTGATAAACGGATTACTAAATAACGAAGTAAGAGAAATAAGTTTAATTAAAAAAATGAATGATTAAACTAATTCTAAATCAACCCTCAATCTAATTTTATAAGGGGCTATCTCTCCTGCGTGTTTTATTTTCAAAACTTTAATTTTCTTTTTACTTTTCTTAGCCTCTAATTTTATCTTCTCAATAATCAAACCCTCTTCTCCAACTTTACAAAAGTCATAATAATAAATTCTTGTTTTCTTTTTACTCAACATAAATGCTTGTTCAAGAAAACTATCTTTCAAACGAGGACGAGGCATAACTATAACATCCATCTTAGGCAAAGTTTTCGCAACTCGCTTAATATCTCCAGGAACAATCTCAACTTTATTTTTCAAATTATTTCTCTCAACATTCAACTTTGCATATTTGTTTGCTTCCCTATTTATCTCGTTAGAATAAACTTTACCACATTTTGAATTCTTCGCAATAACAATTGAAAAAGGCGCAACACCTGCAAACATCACCAAAACAGTTTCTCTTTTTTTTATCTTCTTCGCAATTTCATTTCTCTCATTACTCAACCTTGGAGAAAAATAAGTTGTATCAACATTAAAACGAAAAACACATCCGTTCTCCCTATACAAAACTTCTTTAGTCTTCTCGCCAGCCAAATGCTTTGTCTCCATCTTCCTCAATCTTCCTTTAAACTTTCCAGACTTTTCCAAAACAGTTGTAATCTGCTTTTGCTCTTTAAGAATTTTCTTTGCAAATTTTGCCCTTAGTAAAGATTTTCTCTGAAAATCTTTCGGGGTACACCCTTGGGTGATAGAACTACTTATATCGTCTGAAAAATTCACAATAGCAATATTTCCAAGGATGTTGAATGCTCGTTGTTTCATATTAATTTAAACTCCTTATACACTCTCCAGTATTTTCCAGATTTTTTCATGATTGTAATATTATCAAACATTAATTCAAATTTAGGTTTATCTAATTTTTTAAGGTAATTCCAAATTCCATCAAAGCTCTCTTTAGTATTTCCATAAGAGATTGTTGAATGTGGATTCCATTTTTTATCAAATTTATTAATTTCAATTCCTTTTATTTTCTTAATATCATTAATCATTTCTCTTTGTATATGTAAAGCTGATTTAGAAAATTCAAATTTTAAAAACGCAACAAATCTACGAAAATGGCTAAACCCAACAATATTTATTTTAGAAGGTTTATGATTTTTAACAAATTCACTTAAAATTTTTTCTACTTCTTTTATATTATCAATTTCAAAAGGAACTTTTAAAGTGATATGTGCTGGAAGTTTTGATTCTAAAACATATCTCTCTCCAAATTTTGGACCAACTTCTTTAACTAGTTTTTGTCTGTATTTCCCTACTTCCCCTTTAATTAAATAAAATATTGAATACTTCATAATTAAAACAAGAACTTATTATTTTTAAAACCATCTCCCCAAATCTTTTTGTTTCTGCTTTTCCTCAATTCCCTTCAACCTTTCTAATTGTTTATTCACTCTTTCCTCTGAAAAATTATGTCTCTCAACTAAAATTTCTTTTATCTTCTTTTCATCAACTTTCTTAAAATCAAACTCAGCATCAACAAATTCTGGCTTATGAAACAACTCAAAAATCTCTTTCCAATCAAATCTATCCTCTTCACTTAACCCCATCATCTGCTCCTCAACACTCTCAAAAATCAAAACCGGCTGCTTGTATTTCTTAACAATATCCAACGCTCTCTTCTGCCCAATTCCAGGAATCCCCTTTGGATTATAATCTGTCCCAACCAAAATCCCAAGACAAATCAACTGGTCCAAATCAATCTCCAGAGAATTCAACACATCATCCAGTTTAATCAATTCTATTTTAATTTCAACATACCCTGAATAAGTTTTTCTTTTTCTGGACAAAGTCAAATTCCTAATTAATTTAGGTGCTCCAAAAAGTAAACTATCGTAATCTTGACTCGCGCTCGCATAAACTTCTTCTTTAACTTTACAAAGATAAGCTGCCTCTGCCTCGCCCTCTCCAAAAGCCTGAACAACCGGAATCCCCATTGCCTTCAAAAGTTCCTTGCTCTCTTCAATCATCTCGTTATCAAGACGAACCATCTGCGAACTATATTTTTTCATCCCAGATAAATCCTCTTCTTGCTTTGCATTTTCATATTTTTCTTTAGCCAAGTCCCGAATCCCTTCTCGCTTCTCATGTGTCTTTGACTTCAAATCAGGAGCAACCCCATCAAAAACATAAACTAACTTCATTCCCTCAGAAAGCAACGCAATATTTCTATAAAAAATTCCAGAAAGGTGGCTCGTCACTTTCTTATTATCGTCCATCAACGGCGTCCCGTCATATTGCCTAATAGTGGACAAAAACTGATACAAAACATTAAATGCATCAACACACAAAGTTTTGTCTTTCAGCGCAACAACTTCAATTTCCTTCCGAGGTATTATTTCCCTTATGTTTAATCCCATATTATTTAGATGTATAAGAAATATAAATATTTATCTAAAGCCCTTAGATTCTGGAAAAAATATAAGATTAAAGGGAGAGTCATAATGAGAATCGCAATTACCTATGCTTGTCATAACTCCATCTTGAAAATCAGAAATAATCCTTTGATAACTTCCTAAATATTTACTTTCTCTAAAAAATGGTAAAGAAAAGTTAAAAGGGATTTTATTGATTTCCCCAGAGATTGAGACTCCCCTTGGTTTTTCTGTATTTACATAAAGCTTTGCTAATCGTGAAAATCCTTTAAAAGATAAATCTCCTTTTATTTTTCCAACTAAAGAATCTAATGTTATAATTTCTTCTTTATCTTCTTTTGAGCTATTCATAATATAACCACTATTTAGTAGTATTTAAAGTTTTTGTTTTATAATTATTAACCTTTAAATAATTCAAATTTCTCTTATATTTATGAAAACAGATTTCATCCCAATTGATTATGATTTTTTCGATTTTCAAGGGAAAAACTATGCGAAAATCATAGGAAGAAACAGCCAAGGCCATAGAGTTTGCATAATAGACTCTTGTCCAATTTACCTCTGGGCTATTTTAAAAGATAATCTAAAAAAAGAGAAGATAAACAAATTAATAGAAAAATTAAAAAAAATAAAATTGGATTCAAAAGGAAGAAACACAAAAGTCGAATCAGTGGAATTGCATGAAAAAAAATTTCTAGGGAAAAAAGTCAAAGCACTAAAAGTTTTCGCAACAAACTACAAAGATTTACACGAGATTGCAAACAAACTTGACTTTTCAGAAATAGAAAAAAGAAGAGGATATGATTTAGGACTCACAACACATTACATAATAGAAAAAAATATTTTACCTTTAAACTGGTATGAAATCTCTGGAGAAGTTTTAAACAATTCCTTAGAATTTGGGGGAATAGATTCTATTCTTGAAGTTGATTTATGTTTAAAATTAGAGAACTCAAAAAAAATTCCAGACAAAAAATTCAAGCCAAAAGTCCTTTCTTACGACATTGAAACAGACTCGTTAAAAATCGGTGAAGGAGAAATATTAATGATTTCATTAGTTTCAGATAATTTCAAAAAGGTTTTAACTTGGAAAGGTAAAAAAGATAATGAAAAAGAACTTGCGACTTCCATCGGAGGCTCTAAAAGAAGTCGCCGCACAGCACTTCGAGGAAGTTTGAAAGAAACCAACGGGTGTCATTCATATGTTGAATATGTAAAAGATGAAACAGAACTTTTGGAAAAATTTGTAGAATACGTCAAAAAAATTTCTCCGGATTTTCTTACAGGATACTTTTCAGATGGTTTTGATATGCCTTACATAAAAGCCAGAGCAGAAAAAAACAAAATAAAACTACCCTTAGGTTTAGACGGAACTCAACCAAAATTCTCAAGAGGAATAAATTTAACAGGAAAAATAAACGGAATTGTCCACGTCGACCTTTTAAAATTTTTAAGAACTTCTTACGCCCAATATATGCAATCAGAAACCCTTTCATTAAACGAAGTTTCAAAAGAATTTCTCGGCGACACGAAAAAAGATTTCAAAATGAGGCATTCGTCAAATTTCAAAGGAATGGAGTGGAAAAAATATTACGAATACAATTTACATGATTCAGTTTTAGTCTTCAATTTATTTGAAAAATTCTGGCCAGACTTATTAGAATTTTCAAAAATTATACAAGAACCAATTTTCGAAGTCTCACGTAATGGTTTGTCAAAACAAGTTGAATCTTACATCTTACATAACCTAAAAACTTTCAATGAAATTCCAGAAAAACGCCCAACCTATGATGAAATTCGTGAAAGGCGTGAAAGACCTCATTCAAAAGGAGCATTTGTCTTCGAGCCAAAACCAGGGCTTTACAAAAAAATAGCAATGTTCGACTTTACATCAATGCACACAAGCATAATCGTCTCATTTAATTTATCAAAATCAACACTTTTAGAAAAAAGGGAAAAGAATTCTTACGAATCTCCGGAGATAAATTACAAAGGAAAACAAACAAAATTTTATTTTGAAAAAAAACCAGGATTTTTCCCAATACTTGTAAAAGAAATTTTTGAAAAAAGAAAACAATTCAAAACAGAATACAAAAAAAACTCAAACACAATCACTCAAGCACGAAGCAATGCATTTAAATTATTATCTGCATCAGTGCACGGCTATGTCGCTTTTTTCGGTGCAAGATATTTTTCAGCTGAAGCATCAAATTCAATTCTTGCTTTTGTAAGAAAACTAAACAAAGAAGCGATTGAAAAAACAAAAGAAGCAGGTTACAAAGTTATCTATGCTGATACCGACAGCGTCGCTTTTTCCCTTGAAAACAAAACCCAAAAACAAGCACTAGAATTTTTAAAAAAATTAAATTCAGAACTTCCAGGAATTATGGAACTTGAATTAGATGGATTTTTTGAAAGAGGACTATGGGTCACAACTCGTGCAGGAACAACAGGTGCCAAGAAAAAATATGCTTTAATAGACAAACAAGGAAAAATAAAAATAAGAGGTTTTGAAACAGTTCGAAGAGATTGGTGCAAAATAGCAAGAGAAGTTCAAAACAAAATTATCAGGCAAATTCTAAAAGAAGGTAATGAAAAGAAATCGCTTGAATATGTAAAAGAAATAATTAAAAAAATAAAGCAAAGAAAAATTGATAGAGAAGATTTAATTATAAGGACTCAGTTGAAAAAACCAATTTCAGAATACCTTGCAATTACTCCTCACGTTATTGCTGCAAAAAAAATGCAAGAACAAGAAATTCCAATAAGTCAAGGAAATTTAATAGAATATTTTATCGCGGAAACTCCCGGAAAGAAAAAACTCGTCAGAGATAGAGTGAAACTTCCTAATGAAAAAGGCGACTACGATATAGATTATTATTTGGAGAACCAAGTTCTTCCAGCTGTTGAAAACATTTTTCAAGTTTTTGGTTTAAACATTAAAGAAATCATTGATGGTAAGAAGCAGGATAAATTGGAGAAATGGTTTTAAACATAACCATTAAAAAAATATATGTTTTAGTTGCTATAAAGATATAAAGAATTAAATGATTAAGAAATATGCAAACAGCAATAGCAATAGATTATAGAGATTTTATTCCAAATCCAGGAAATTGGCCAAGCACCTCTGAACAAAAAAAATTAGTGAATTTGGCAAGGGAAGAAATAAAAAAGAATAAAAAATATGATTCTACTTATTGCTCTTATAAAGAAATAAAAGAGAGGGCAAAAGATAATCCTTTTTTAGGATTGCTACTTTTAAATGCTGTTCCTTTTCATAAAGAAACCTTTCAATATCTACAAGAAAAAGGAATTAATACATTAAAAAGAAGAGAATACTCTTCAGCAACAATATTTGCAAAAGCAACATTTCTTCCAGAAAAAGAATTCTCAATGTTATTTAAAAAAGGATTAAAATTTTATCAAGAAGAAGTAAGTAACCACGAAAAGGAAATTTTAGAATTAGAAACAAACCTTTCAAAAACAGAATTTAATTTGGACTATGAAGAGGCTTTAATACATAAAAGCAATGCTTTAGAACAGCTTTCTATAATGCACAAGCTAATACACCATGAACAAGAAGCAGAAATAAAAGCTATTCAAGCAGTTAAAATATTAGAAAAACTTGGAAAATATTCATGGAAAATAGGAGGAGTTAGCCCAGAAGAATGTCATTTTCAGCAAGCAGCAGGAATATTAGAAGATGTTAATGTTGAAGGACACATTTCAAAAAGAATAAGATACCTTACTAAAGGAGGAAATTATAGAGGGGCACTAGAACTCTCCAAAAGAACACAGGAATTTAATAAAAAAACAAGAAAAATTTTAAAAAAAGCTGCACACCAATACCAACAAGATTTCCTAGAAGATGAAGAGTTAAATTTTAGATCTGGACAAATTGAATCATTACTTAAAAGGATAAATTGTTTTAAAGAATTAGGCTTACTCAAAAAAATAGATGAAGTACAAGGAGAATTAGATAAATTAACCTTTGGAGGACAAAAAGAAAAAGAAGAATTCTATGCCAAATATGCTTAAAAAATCCTCCATAAAAATTTAAAGAAAATCAAAGAAATTATATTTTTCTCCAAAAAGAAAAAATCCATTAAGAATATAAAACCCTTTGAAGATATCTTATTATGCAAAGAAAAACAACTCCCGACCTCGCACGAGAAATTAATAAAAAAGAATATTTCTCTCTACCACGAAATCGCTCGCCAGAACCTAAACCACTTTTTTTAGAAAGAATGCAAGAACTTCTTCCAGATAAAAAAGATTTTCAAAACTATTTAGATATTTTGAAAGTTCCTCCTGTGCGTTCTATTCGCTGTAATAAATTAAAAATTTCTCCAGAAGAATTAAAGAAAAAACTTGAAAATAAAAAATGGAAAATAAAACAACCTTGGAAAAATTATCCAGAAGTTATGATTGTTGAAAATAATTTAGAACCAGGAGAATTAGGAAGAGCACTTGAACATCTTCTTGGCTATTATTATATTCAAGAACTTGCAAGCATGTTACCTGTAATGGCTTTTGACCTAAAAGAAAATGAAACAATTTTAGATTTGTGTTCTTCTCCAGGAAGCAAAACAACACAACTTGCTTCTGAAATAAAAAATATAGGAACAATAATCGCGAATGAAGTTAGTATAGGAAGAATAAAAATTCTTGCATCAAATTTAGAAAGATGTGGAGTAACAAATACAATTATAACAAAAAAAGAAGGAAGATCATTTTGCAAAAGAATTAAAAAATACGACCCAGAATTTAAATTTTCAAAAATATTAGTAGATGCACCTTGCTCTGGAGAAGGAACCTTGCGAAGTTCTCTAAAAACTTATGTTATGTGGAATATTAAAACAATAAAAGCACTTCCAAGAATCCAAAAACAACTTGTTCTCTCTGCTTTTGAAATCTTAGAACCAGGAGGAGAATTAATTTATTCAACTTGCACTCACGCGCCAGAAGAAAACGAAGAAGTTATTGATTTTGTTTTAAAGGAATTAGGAAATAAAATAAAACTTGAAAAAGTTTCTTTACCTATAAAAGTAAGAGAAGGAATTATAAAATGGGAAAATCAAGATTTTTCATCAAAAGTAAAAAAATGTGCAAGAATTTATCCGCAAGACAATAATACTGAGGGATTTTTTATTGCGAAGTTTAGGAAAAAATGAACTATCTAAAAATTTTCTCACAAAAAGAAAAAGAAAACATAATTGAAAAATTAAAACAACAATTGGGAGTAACAAAAGTAAATGGAATTTTTGTTAAAAAAGGAACAGAACGATTGTTTTTATTTCAAGGGGATCTTACGCAAAAACAAATACATAATTTAGAACAAACTATTCCTATTGAACGAGTAGGTATTTATTTTGGAAAAATAATACATGATGAAATACGATTAAGTATTGATGGGGTTCAGTTATTAAAAAACCAAATAACAAAGAACATTTTTGAACTTGATAAAGAACAAGCAGAACTTTGGATGAAAGGAAATGAACTTGAAATCAAAACAGGGAAAAAAGGATTTTTGATTATGAAATACAAAAATAATTTTCTTGGATGTGGAAAAGCCTCTGAACTAAAAATAGGGAATTTTATTCCTAAATCACGAAGACTTAAAAAATAAAGAATTCTATTAAAAAAAATGAACAATCAAAAAATCCTCCAAGCAGGAAAAATATCATCAGAAGTTAAAAAATACGCAAGGTCTTTTATAAAAAAAGATATGCCCCTCTTAGAAATAGCTGAAAAAATAGAAAATAAAATTATAGAACTTGGAGGCAAAATGGCTTTTCCTACAAATTTGAGCATAAACAACATTGCTGCACATTATACCCCCTCTTACGACGATAAATCTCTTGCACATGGACTTTTAAAAATTGATTTAGGAGTTCATATAGATGGGTGGATTGCAGATACTGCTTTTTCAATGGATTTAGAAGATAGCGAAGAAAACAAAAAATTAATTCAAGCTTCTAAAAAAGCATTAGAAAATGCAATTAAAATTGCAAAAGAAAATGTTAGTGTAGGAAAAATAGGGCAAGTTGTTCAAGAAACAATTGAATCTTATGGATTTTCTTCTGTGATTAATTTATCCGGACATCAGATTGAACAATATGAATTACACGCAGGATTAACAATTCCAAATATTGATAATAAACAAAAAGATAAACTAGAAAAAGGACTTTATGCAATAGAACCATTTGCAACAACAAGAAATGGAAAAGTTCATGATGGAAAACCTTCAGGGATATATGTTTTAATTAATGAGAAAAATATAAGAAGTTCAATTGCAAGAGAAGTTTTGAAATTTATTTCTAAAGAATATAAGACCATTCCTTTTTGCTCAAGGTGGCTTGTAAAAAAATTTGGAACAAAAGCCTTGTTTGGATTAAAACAATTAGAAGACAATGGAAATCTGCACCACTTTGCACAATTAGTTGAAAAACAAGGTTCAAAAGTTGCACAAACAGAACAAACAATTTTAATTGATGATAAAGAAGTTATTGTGACAAGCGAATAATTATTTATTTAGAATATTTATTAACAGCCTCATCTAATTCTTCTAAATCAAATGGTTTCCCCAAAACAATTTTCGCTCCCAAATCAAGTGCTTTTTTTTCGACTTCCTCAACATTCCCTGTCATCATAATACAAGGAAATTTTTTCGCATATTTTTCAAGAAATCCCAACCCATTTATTTCAGGTATTTTATAATTATAATCTGTAAGTATTAAACTTGGATTTATTTCTTCTGATTCTATTGCCTTATGAGACAACAATCCATTTTCATAAGTCTCAACATTATATCCCTTAAATATAAGAAAATTTTCTACAAATTCTCTAATAGATTCTTCATCATCCACTACTGCAATTGTTTTTTTATTTTCCATAGTAAATTAATCAAAACAAATCTTATTTTTACCTTTCTCTTTAGCCTGATATAATTGTTCATCAGCCCTTTGAATAAATTCTTTAGAAGACTTTTCATCAATATATTGTGCAACCCCAAAACTAGCAGAAACATTAACTCTATTCCCTTGGGGGAAAGAACCTCTTTTCTACCAGCCTTTCTCTAATTCTTTCAGCAAGAATAACAGCATTATCTTTTGTAGTTTCTGGTAAAATAACCGCAAATTCCTCTCCACCATATCTACAAGGAACATCTATCTTTCTTATAGAAGATTTAATTATTGAGCCAATATCTTTTAAGACTTCATCTCCTTCAGGATGCCCATAAGTATCATTATAATTTTTAAAATTATCTACATCCAACATAATTAAAGATAAAGAATTATCGTGACGAGTTGAACGTGCCATCTCTTTTGATAAAGAATCATCAAAATACCTTCGGTTATAAAGATTAGTAAGACCATCAGTTATAGTTAAATTTTTATACACCTCCACTCCTGCAGAAATTATTTTTTTTATTTCTGGTGAAACGTTATCATTAACTAATAAATTATTCAAAGCAATTATATCCAAAGATTTTTCTAATTTTTCCATAATCTCTTTAGAAATATTTAGTTTAAAAATCTTTCTATTTGTTGTTATTAAAAAGTAGGTACTAATTTTTAGTAACTTCCTTCTTATTTTTTTCTTCTTGCTTAATTTCTTTTCCTGTTGATTCTGAAACCTCTTTTAATGCATAATCAAAATCTTGTTTTGTAATTATTAAATCTATTTTTTTCTTTGATAAATAAACTCTTTTAATTGCACTAGTTCCAGCTTTTCTACAAACTGCTTCTATATCCGCACCATTCCAATCTTTTGTTTTATTAATGTAATCTGAAATTTTGAAATTTTTTGCCAAAGGCATTTTTCTTATATGAACTTCGAATATTTTTTCTCTTTCTATTTTAGTTGGAATTTTTAATCTTACAATTGAGTCAATTCTTCCTGGGCGAAGTAATGCAGGATCTATTAAATCTTGCCTGTTTGTAGCAGCAATAATAATTACTTTTTCTAATTCTTCAACACCGTCTAATTCTGTAAGCAATTGATTAACAACTTTTTCAGTAGAATCATTCATTGAAGAGCCTCTTAATTTTGAAATACTATCAAACTCATCAAAAAAGATAATTGAAGGAGAAACCATTTTTGCCTTTTTAAAAATTTCTCTAACATGTTTTTCTGACTCTCCAACCCACTTGCTTATTAATTCCGGGCCTTTTATTGAAATAAAATTAGCATTTGATTCATTTGCAACAGCTTTAGCCAAAAGAGTTTTGCCAGTTCCAGGAGGGCCTGTTAAAAGAATGCCCTTTGAAGGATTTATTCCTGCTTTAGAAAACAAATCAGGTCTTAACAAAGGTAACTCAACTAATTCTCTTAATTTTTCTTTTTCATTTTCTAAACCACCAATATCTTTCCAAGTTGTTTTCGGTTTTTTTATTAAAACTTCTCTCATCGCAGAAGGTTCTACAAATTTCATAGCATCAATAAAATGTTGTCTTGAAATTTTTATTTTATCTAATAATTCAGTTGGAATTTTCTCTTCTAAATTTTTTAGCTGAGAAAAATATGGTTTAATAGATTTTAATCCAGCTTCTTTGCATAAAACTTCTAAATCTGCACCAGTATATCCAATAGTTTTTTCAGCAATCTCATCAAAATTGACATCTTTATCAAGGGGCATTCCACGAGTATGAATTCTTAAGATTTCTTTTCTTGCGGTTTCACTTGGAGGATTAATTTTTAATTCTCTATCAAATCTACCAGGCCTTCTTAATGCTTCATCAACATCCTCTGGCCTATTTGTAGCAGCCATAACTACAACTTGCCCTCGGGATTTCAAACCATCCATTAAAGTTAATAACTGAGCCACAACTCTTTTTTCTGTTTGATCTATTCCTTCTGCTCTTTTAGGAGCAATAGAATCAATTTCATCAATAAAAATAATTGTAGGTGCATTCTTCTCTGCTTTTTCAAAGACATCACGAATATGCTTTTCTGATTCTCCATAATATTTTGACATTATTTCTGGACCAGCAATAGAATAAAATGTTGAATCTGTTTCTGTTGCAACAGCTTTAGCCAAAAGAGTTTTGCCAGTTCCAGGAGGGCCTGTTAAAAGAACTCCTTTTGGAGCACCAACACCTAATTTTTGAAAAACTTCAGGATGCTTCATTGGCATTTCAACCATTTCCCTTACTAATTCAATCTCATCTTTCAAACCTCCAATATCTTCATAAGAAATCCCTGTAGAAGTTAAATCTCCGGAATAAGCATTTTCTGAAACAATTATTTTTGTTGAGGGTGTAATAATTACATTTTCTTTTGGCAAAATTTTTGAAACAACATAGCTCAATTTTGTTCCAAAAACATCAATGACTATTTTTTGATTTAATGTTAAAGGCACATCTAATAATCTGCTATGAAAATATTCTGTTGGATTAGCACTAAATTTTACTTCTTGCATTGGAGAAAGAGTAATTGTTTTTGCTTCACTTACTTTTGCCAAAGAAATTTCAACTTGTTCTCCAATAGAAGTATTTATATTCGATCTTGTTGTTCCATCTAATCTTACTATTTTTTTATTTGTATCTTCTGTATGCGCTCTCATTAGTTTTAAAACAACACTTTTCTTCCCAGTTACCTCAATCAAATCTCCAGAATTAAATTTTAGAGATTCCATTATTTGTGAAGGCATTCTTGCAATTCCCTTATCAATATCCTCTTGAAGTGATTCAATAACTTCAAGTTTTATTCTTCTCTCTTTTTTAGTCATTTTTTATCAAAAACCACCTCTAAAACTCCATTTTTAAAAGTATGACTAAAATTTTTAGTTTTAATAAAATCTGGCAGAGATTTTTTTATTGACCTTCCCTGAAGCAATTTTTGGGATAGATAACCTTGTATTTTTTCAATGTTTTTTTTCTTAATTTTAATTTCAATATTTCTTTTAGCAACTATTAAATTTATATCTTCTTTAAAATATCCTGGCAATTCAAAAATAACAAAAATTTTATTTTCAGTTTCTACAAAATCAATAATTCTTTCTTCTCTTTCAGTTTGTATCATTTTTTCTGAAGGTTGCAATCTTGAATCACCAAAAAATTCTCTTACAATATTTTCAAAAGGATCTTCTTCATCAAAAAAACTCATTTTATTTATTCTCCATTTTCCATTTTATCCAAGATAACTATTAGCCATCGGCACAGCCGCCTTTGCAGATTTCAAAAAATTCTCTTCAACTTTTTTGTAAACATCAAGAGTTGATTTTGTCACACTCGGCTTTATTTTCTTCAATGCCTCATCAAAATGTTTCTTCTTCACTTCTTTAGAACTCATATCCTCTCTCAACGCAAGCATCGCAGCCTCACGAACCAACGCCTCCAAGTCAGCACCTGTATAACCAATTGTCTTTTTCGCAACTTCCTTCATCTTCACATTTTTAGCCAAAGGCATTTTCTTAGTATGAATATCCAAAATCATTTTCCTGCCTTCTTCTTCCGGCGCATTCACCAACAAAATTCTATCAAACCTTCCTGGTCTTAACAAAGCAGGGTCAAGCATATCAGGACGATTAGTTGCTCCAATAATAAGAATGTCATTCAAGTCCTCCAGCCCGTCCATTTCTGCAAGCAACTGATTCAAAACTCTTTCTGTAACTTTTGAGCCAGTCTCATTACCTCTCTTACCAGCCAAAGAATCAATCTCATCAAAAAACACAATACATGGTGCAACTTGTCTTGCTCTCTCAAAAATCTTCCTCATGCCTTCCTCAGATTTACCAACCCACATACTCAATAACGAAGGTCCTTTAACTTGAATAAAATTTGCCTCTGATTCTTTTGCAACAGCCTTAGCCAAAAGCGTCTTCCCTGTTCCAGGCGGTCCATACAATAAAATCCCCCTCGACGGACGAATCCCCATCCTTTCAAAACTTTCAGGATATTTCATTGGCCATTCAACTGCTTCTTTCAATTCCCCCTTCACACTATCCAAACCTCCAACAGAATCCCAATCAACATTAGGCGTCTCAACCAAAACTTCTCTCATTGCCGAAGGTCTAACAACTCTAAGAGCATCCATAAAATCATCCTTCTTAACAATTAACTTCGCCAACACTTCTGGAGAAATCTGTTCATCACTCTCCATTTTCATATCAGGCAAAACTTTCCTCAAAACACTCATTGCTGCTTCTTTTGTTAATGCTTCCAAATCAGCCCCGACAAAACCATGTGTAACAGAAGCTATTTCTTCCAATTTAACTTCTTTAGTCAACGGCATTCCTCTAGAATGGATTTTCAAAACAGCCAACCTTCCTTCTTTATCTGGAACATTAATTATAATTTCTCTATCAAACCTTCCTGGTCTTCTCAATGCAGGGTCAAGCGCATTAACACGATTTGTTGCTCCAATAACTACAACATTGCCTCTTGATTTCAAACCATCCATCATTGTCAAAATCTGCGATACAACTCTTCGCTCAACTTCGCCACTAACATCTTCTCTCTTCGGTGCAATCGCATCTATTTCATCAATAAAAATAATTGAAGGAGCGTTCTTTTCTGCTTCTTCAAAAATATCTCTAATTTTTTTTTCTGATTCTCCATAATATTTAGACATAATTTCTGGCCCATTTAATAAAATAAAATGTGCCTCAGATTCATTTGCAACTGCTTTAGCTAAAAGAGTTTTCCCTGTTCCAGGTGGCCCGTGTAACAAAACACCTTTAGGTGGTTCAATTCCTAACTTCTGAAAAATCTCAGGGTGCTTTATCGGAATCTCAACCATCTCACGAATTTTTTTAATTTCTTCTTGCAAACCTCCAATATCTTCATAATTAATTTCAGATACAATGTCCTCGCTAATTTCAACGGCTTTAGGATTCAAAACAACCTCTGTATTGTCTGTGATAATAACTGGTTGATTAGGATTAGTTGATACAACTAAAAATTTAATTTGTGCAACACCTCCTCCTAAATTTCCAAAACCTAAATTTCCTAACATTCCTCCAAACATATCATTAAACTCTCCAAAATCATCTGACAACAAATCCTGTCTTCTTTGCACCCCGCCTAAAACAACTATATCTCCTTTAATTGTTGCCCGTCCCAAAAGTCCTCTTCTCAAACTTTCTGGGTCTCCTTTAACCATAATTCCTTTTTGCGCAGGAGCAATCATAATTTTCTTTGCTTCTTTAATTTCAACTTTAGAAACTTCGACAACATCTCCTAAACCACTCTTTGCATTTTTTCTCAAAATACCATCAATTCGAATAATGCCCTCGCCAACATCAGCAGGGTATGCCCTATCAGCAATGGCAACAGTCGCACGATTACCCTTAATCAAAATCACATCCCCTCGCTGAACCCCCAACTCTTTCATCAACTCATGGTCCAACCGAGCAATGCCTTTGTAAACATCGTCCTGCTGTGCTTCTACAACTTTTAATTGAATTTTATTTTTTGTCATCGTCTATTAAAGTCTAAACTTAACCTCCCCATATCTTCAAAACATAACTTTACCATTTCACTCATTGCTTTTTCTTGCTCATTCATGAACGAAACAATTTCTTTTGGAATTGAAACAGCATAACTATTTCCAACCAATCTCATCTTAACTCTAAATTCCTTATTTTTTAAATCTTTAAATCTATTGTACTCTTGCTCATCAACCGGATGGATAATTTTCTCCTCGCATTTTGGACAAACCATTGCTCTAAACAAAAAATTCCTCTTTACAAATTTTGCTTTTTTCATTTTTGTATTGCACTTATTGCAAAGAATTGTGTTGTCAAATATATCTGCCATTTTAATAAAAAGGTTTAGTATATACCTTATGTATACACAAAGAAATATACACTATTTAAAGTTTTCCCAATCACACATTTTAAAAACTACAATTTTCTAACCTATTAAATGAAAGGTGATTTGAAAAAATTCTGGAACAAATTTATTTTCATAGTTTGGAAAGACGATAGCCTAAAAGGTTGGCTCGTCTCAATACTTTTTATTTTCATTGTAATAAAATTTATATTTTTCCCAGTAATGAGCTTGGCCACCGGAACTTCTCTCCCTCTTGCAATTGTTGAATCCTGTAGTATGTATCATCAAGGAAATCTTTTATCTAACTTTGACACCTGGTGGGAAAATCACGAATCAAAATACTCTCCACACATAATAAACAATTTAGATTTCCAAGATTTTGTATTCAAAAATGGTTTTAACAAAGGAGACATTTTATTTATAATAAAAGCAAGACCAGAAAAATTAGAAGTTGGTGATGTGATAATTTTTCAATCAGCCCAAAAAACTCCAATAATCCATAGAATAATTGAAATAAAAAAAGAAAACAACAAATATCTTTTTTCAACAATTGGCGACAATAATAATGGGCAATTAACTTTTGAGAAAAATATTCAAGAAGAACAATTAATAGGAAAAGCTGTTTTGAAAATTGCTCCTTATATTGGATGGGGCAAATTAATATTTTATGAACATATGAAACCTAAATCAGAAAAAGGTTTATGTAAAGAAAATTAGAAAAGTTTTTAAAGAGGTTTAATTAAAAATTAAAATGCAATTTTGTCCAAAGTGCGGTACAATTCTTATGCAAAAAAGAAAGAATTTCGGATGTCCTAGATGTAATTATTCTACTAAGGAAAAAATAAAAATAATTTCTTCTGAAAAAATAGATGCAAGAAAAGAAGTTGCAGTGATTAGAGAAAAAGACATTGACACTAGACCAATTACATCCGAAAAATGCGTGAAATGTCCAAACGAAAGAGCATACTTCTGGACTGTTCAGGCACGTGCAGCAGACGAAGCAGAAACAAAATTCTTTCAGTGCACAAAATGCGGGCATACAACAAAAGATAATAGTTAAGAACAATGGCCCTGAGAGATATAATAAAAAGTTAATTTTGAGTATTTTGATTTATCATTTGTTAGAAATACTGTAAATTTATTTTAACTATTTAATTAATATCCTTTTAAATATTCCATCTTTTTTTTGAACAAGAACCTCTAAATTAAATTCTTTTGGACCCTCTTTTTTATTATTTTCTTGACTATAACGGTGTGTAATCTTTAAATCTTTTAATCCATCTTCATTATAATCAAATACTTCAATATCTGGCATATAACAATCAACAGCAGGAATGGGATGAGTAGTCTTAATTCCTGTTTTTTTACCATCAATTAATAATTCATAATTTCTATAAAAATTCATAAAACCTTTTCTGTTGACAATTTCCCTTTCATCCCATTTTAAAATTTCTTCTATTTGATCCCCTATAATATCTATCTTATGATATTTCTTACAAGGTTCTGGAGGGGAACATCCAATAAGATTTAAACCTAAAAGTGCACTTATAACATAAGGGATTATTTTTTTCATTAAAGAAGATTAAAATTATAGTTTTTAAATCTTTCCCCTGTAGTAACTTTTAAGTTATAACTTATGGCCCTGGAGGGATTTGCGGCTTCGAAGAAGTCATCCCTGTGGGAAACCCCTTGGGGTGAAAATCCAATGGCCCTGGAGGGATTTGAACCCCCGACACCTAGATATCTCTGAAACAAGTCCAGTTTAAATTCGCTGAACAAAGTTCATTGTCTTAAGAGTCTAGTGCTCTAACCAGGCTGAGCTACAGAGCCATCATGACTGCGAAGCAACTTAAAGGCTGAGGCCTCGAATGAGGTCATCCCGTGGGAAGCTACAGAGCCATACTAAACAATTAAATAAAAACTTTAAAAATCTTTCATAAAGCATACTATCCAGTTTAGAATTCTTTATTCAGGGGCGGTAGATTAATTCACTTAATCAAACTTTGTATATTCTCAATTGCGTCTGCAACTTCTCTTCCTTTCTTTGTTAGTTGTATCACTTTTATTCGCCCCTTTTTTTCAAACCCAACTAACTTCAATAACTCAAGTGTCTGCAAAATCTTTACTGCATGGCTATAAGTACAATCCACTTCTTTAGCCAATACACTACCATACCTCATCCTTGTATTTTTCGTCAAAGAAACCAACATCATCGCCGGCTTTCTCCTAAAAAAAATGTCCAAATTATCTTTCATTTTAGGTATTCCAATGTATATATTCAGAAAGTAATATCCTTATAAATGTTTTGTAATATATATTTTACAGTAGCATAGTAGTGAATTTTAAGAAGTTTTATTAATTAAAAAAATATCTAATATACATGAAAAAGAAAACAAAAATCCTTGCTGTAGGAGACATTCACGGAGACACAGGATTAGTAAAAAAACTTGCCCAAAGAGCAAAAAAAGAAAACGTTGATTTAGTGATACTTGCAGGAGACATGACCTTTGTAGAAAACTCAACAAAAAACCTAATCGGTCCTTTTGTAAAAGCAAAAAAACAAGTTTTATTAATCCCAGGGAACCACGAATCTTTTGCAACTGCAGATTTCTTAGCACAGATGTATCCTGGAACAAAAAATATCCATGGCTATTCTTTTCAAAAAGGAAATCTCGGAATTTTCGGTGCAGGTGGAGGAAACGTGATAAATATTACACCAGACAAAGAAATATTCAATGCGCTTCAAAGAGGACATAAGAATATTAAAGATATGGAAAAGAAAATAATGGTAACACATATGCATCACAAAGGAAGCAAGGCTGAATTCTCAGGTTTTCCCGGTTCAAAGGCAGTAAAAAAAGCCATCAAAGAATTTCATCCAGATATTTTAATCAGCGCACACATTCACGAAGCAGGCGGACTACAAGAAAAAATAGGAAAGACAGAGGTTATAAATGTTTCACGAAAGGCTGTTATTTTTGAGATATAACATCGCGATTAAAGAAATCTAAAGCGTAGGGGAGTAAGAGAGAGTGAAACAACAAAGAAGGTTGAGATTCAGACGATAAATTTATATAAAAGTAAATCTAAATTAATTTATATTTAAACACAGGTTAAAAAGGAGACAAAAAATGATTGAATATGATAAAAGACATATTGTAGGATATGATAAACTTGGAACAGGAAAATTTTATGTAGGTACAGGACATGAAATTTTGCCGCCTCAACTTCTTGAAGAAAAAAAACTGAGCCCTAAAATTACAGAAAAAGAATTACAAAAAATATTGGATCGTATGGACATGACAAGATTTTCGCAAGAAGTTATGGAAAAGGTAATACCCCAGACCGAAGCATACCGCAGGGCAAAAGCAAAGTCCAGAGAAAATGCCCACAATGTTTTTCTTTAAAACCAGACTTCTGAATTAGATATAACATAAGTCATCATAAGTAAATTTATATACCACAAAATAATAAAACATCTAATTCTAACTATAACTATGAAAAAAGCTCCAGAAAAAACAAAGGAAGAAAAAACCGCTGAAAATTATTTTCCAGTTGACACAACAGATTTAAAATATACAACTGAAAAAATAGAAAAAGCTCCTCCTAAAAGAGAAGAAGTCTTAAGAGGTTCAATTGAAAAAGAATACAAAAAACCAGAAAGAACTTCTTTAGAAACAATTGAAAAAATAAATCCTATAAAAAAGAAAACAAGGAAAAAAAGAATTACTAAAAAAAGAAACACAAAAACAACAATAAAAAAATTTATTCCTCAAAAAATTACTCTTAAAAAAACAGGTTATGAATTAATTATCACAGAAAAACCTCAAGCCGCATCAAAAATTGCTCAGGCACTTGGAAAAGCAACTCAAAAGACAGACAATAAAATTTCTTATTATGAAGTAAATCGAGAAGGAAAACAAATAATTGTCGCGTGCGCTGTTGGACATTTATTAACTTTAAAACAAAATGTTCCCGGCTCATCTGTCCCAATTTTTGACATCTCCTGGGTTCCAAATTATTTAGCAAATTCAAAAGCAAGTTTCACAAAAAAATATTACAACACTTTGTTAAAATTAGCAAAAAACGCAGGAAGCCTAACAGTTGCAACAGATTATGATATTGAAGGAGAAGTAATCGGCATGAATATTGTCAGATTCATTTGCAATCAAAAAGACGCAAACCGAATGAAGTTCTCTACCTTGACAGAACAAGAATTAAATGAAGCATATGAAAACAAATCAAAACATATTGATTGGGGACAGGCAATTGCAGGAGAAACAAGACATCATTTAGATTGGTATTATGGTATAAATTTATCACGGGCTTTGATGAACGCAATAAAAACAACCGGCAAATTTCGGATAATGTCTATTGGAAGAGTCCAAGGTCCTGCTCTAAATTTAATTGTTCAAAGAGAGAGAAAAATCCAGACTTTCAAACCAGAACCTTATTGGCAGGTTTTTATTAATATTCAAAAAGAAGGAGAAAAACCATTTCCTGAAAAATTAAAGCACAATAAAGATATTTTTAATAAAAATGATTTGCCCCAATTTGAAGGATTAATTGGAAAAACAGTTGAAGCGAAAACAAAAAAAACAGAACAAATTATTCCTCCAAATCCTCCATTTAATTTAACAACTCTTCAAACAGAATCTTACAAATTTTATGGCTTGACTCCATCTAAAACTTTACAAATTGCCCAATCACTTTATTTAGCAGGATTAATTTCTTACCCTAGAACATCTTCTCAAAAACTTCCTGCTTCAATTGGTTACAAAGAAATTTTAAAAAAACTTGCAAAAGAATACGATGTTGAAAAATTAATCACAAAAAATAAACCAATTGAAGGGAAAAAATCAGACTCTGCTCACCCTTCAATTTACCCAACAGGGAACAAACAAATTTTATCTGGAGATGAAGAAAAAATATACAATTTAATCGTTAAAAGATTTCTATCTCTCTTCTGCGACGACGCTATTATTGATAATAAAAAAGTTTCTGTAACAACCAACAATTTATTATTTAGTGCTAATGGTTCTTCAATTAGAAAAAAGGCTTGGCTTGAAATTTACCCTTCTAAATCTAAACATGTTGAAATTCCTGATTTAGAAGGACCAGTAAAAATCATAGATCTGAAAACAGAAGAAAAAGAAACTCAACCTCCAAAAAGATATTCTCCTGCTTCAATTTTATCCGAACTTGAAAAAAGAAACCTCGGAACAAAAACAACTCGTTCTTCAATTCTTGAAACACTTTATAATAGAGGATATGTAAAAGAAAAATCAATTGAAGCAACCCCTCTTGGAATTTCTTTAATCTCAACTCTTGAAAAATATTCTCCAATTATAATTGATGAAAAATTGACCAGAAGTTTTGAAGACCAAATGCAATCAATTGTTGAAGCAAAAAAAGAATTAAAAATAAAAGAAGAAAAAATTTTGGAAAAAGCAAAAAAAACTTTAATTGACATTTCAAAAGACTTTAATAAGAATGAAAAAGAAATTGGAAAAGAACTTTTAGTTGCGAATCTTAAATTAAGAGAACAACAAAAAATCGAAAATACTTTAACTCAATGCCCTGTTTGTAAAAAAGGAGACCTCGCAATAACTTATTCAAGAAAAACAAAAAAGCATTTTGTTGCCTGCGATGCCTATCCAAATTGCAAAACAACTTTTAGTCTTCCTCCTGGAACAATCAAAAAAACAGAAAAAACCTGTGAAAAATGTGGCTTTCCTTTAATGATGAGTTTAAAGCATGGAAAACGCCCATGGTTTTTTTGTTTTAATTCTGCTTGCGAATCAAATAAAGAAAGACTAGAGGAATATAGAAAAAAGCAAGAAGAAAAAGCCTAAGTTTTTATATCCTATTTTGTTATTAAAATAATGGACGCAAAGAAAAAAAGATGGTTGATTATTTGCATTGCAATTGGAGTTTTATTAATCTTGTACTTTCTTAAAAATTCTTCAATGTTTGTGCGAGTTGCAGGTTTTGCAATAGGTTTTCTAATTTTTTATTTTCTTGATACTTTTTTCAAAATAAATTTCCAACCAAAACATTACATCTACATTTTAATTATCTTAATTTCAGGAATTCTTCTTGCACCACTTTATTTTCTTTCTGAAAACTACGACAAAATCCTACACCTTATCTCGCCAATTTTAGGAAGTGCATTAATTTTCCATATGATTAATAACCAACGTCTAAATTTTCAATGGAAATTATTAGTCACTTTCATGTTTATTTTATCTTTTCTTGCACTTCACGAAATGGGTGAATACCTTATTGACTTGCTCTGGGATTTCAAATTACAAGGAGTTTATATTCGGGATATATCTGGAATTGAAAAACTAAATTTAGTTTTGCCTAAAAACGACGACACAATGATTGATATGCTAATTGGAACTCTTGGAGGAGCAATATTCACAATAGGAAAATCAATTACTTATATGTGGAAAAAGAAAACAAGAAGAAAATAAAAAAATAAAATTAATAACAAACATTTCTTATACCAAAGATTATGAAAAATTTGTGACCGGCTTACCAATACCATTTGTTCAAACACAATGGAAAAGATCAGGAAACGATACACTCCATATTTCTAGAAAAGATTCTGAAGAATATTTTTTTATAATAAGTCCCTCAGAATCTCCCTTGATAAAAAAAATTTAATTTTATATCCAACCGCGTCTTCTAATCCCGCTATCAATAATTTCAAAACTAAATTCTTTCTCAGGCAAACTCCTATGCTTCAACAAAACTGCTTTTCGCCTTGCCCCACTTTTCTTTAACTCAATTATACATTTACTCCAATATTTCATTAAGTCTCCTCCAACAATATTCATCTCACGTTCAACTCCTTTCTTCCAATCGTCTTCAGATAAAAACCCCCCATAAACCTGATTTGTAATAATAATAGGAATCTTCTGCTTCCGCGCAATCTCAGCCAAAACCCTCATCTGTTTTGCAATCTCACTATTTACTTTTTTGATACTATCAGAATTTTTCGATTTAATTGCATCCCCCAACTCAAGCCGATACAACATCGCCATCCCGTCAACAACAATCAAACTAACATGATTTTTCTTAACCCTTTCCAACAACTTCAAAAAACACTTTTTCTGCTCTTCAAAATTCACAGGCTCCAGCAACAAAATATTTTCTAAAACCTTCTCGCAATCTTCTCCAACAATTTGTCTAACTCTATCAACAGAAAACCCTCCTTCTGTATCAACAAAAATAATCTTGTTATCTTTTTTTGCCTGACTACAACAAACCAAAAAACAAAAATTCGTCTTCCCACAACCTGGAGGCCCAGCAATCATCGTAATCACATCTTTCTCATAACCTCCTTCAATCCATTTTGTAAAATCCAAGTTCCCTGTAGAAATTTTATTTTCATTCATAAAAAATAAAGAAAACTAATGTTAATAAGGATTATGATACTACTTCATCTTTTTAAAATCATTAAGTGTTTTATCCAAATCTTTTCCAATAGAATTAATCGCATCTGTAATTGCTTTCTTCGCTATTTTGCCCTTTGTCTTGACTTTCAAAACAGGTTTCTCTGTAGGGTGCTTTCTTTCCCACGCTGCAAAATCAACAGAAGAATCCTTATTCAAATAAACTCTAAGAATCTCCGCAATCGTCAAACTTTCAACTTCAACTTCCATTTCGTCTTTTGATTGTTTCAAAATATTAATTTCCATATTAAATTAGAATAAATTTGATTTAAAAAACTTGTCATTTTCCAAAAAGAATCCTGTCAATCTCTTCTTGAGAAATATCTTCCTTATCAAAATCAATTTTCTCTGGCTTCTCAAAAATCTCTTCTTCTCTTTTCTGTTTCATCTCCTGTAAATCAGAAATTGTTAAAGTTCTTGTAGTAATATCATCAAACTTAACCTTGTCTTCATTAACCTTTTGCGCAAATTCTTCTTTAATAATCTCAACATCTTCATCAAAAGAATCTTTGCTATCTGTATTTACTTCCCTATTCACAAAGAGTTCTCCCCTTGGTGCAAACTCGTCCCTAATTCTAATTCCCAAATAATCCTCAATTTTATTTACTAATACAAAATCATTCTTAGGAAGAACCCCTTTCTCTGCCATCTTAATTGCCTCCTCAGATTCTTCAATTGCTTCTGCAAACTGTTTTTGGTTCAATTTCTTAGACCTTCTCGCTCTCATAATAATCCAATGAAAATTATCAATCATTCCCAAAGGATTTTTATCTAAAACATTCTTGCGAAAATTTTCATTTGCAATCTTCATCAAAGATTCATCTAATACTTCTTTTGATACTTGCATGCACTCTTCTTTCTCATTTTTCACTTCAATTCCAGATAAACGGGAAAGCCTTTCATGAACCGTCGGTCTCTTTTCAAACTCTTCTTGCATATATTTCATAAGCGGTATATCCTCTTCAAAAGAACATTTCCTACAAATTCTAACAATTCCTTTTTCAGAAATAGCACCAAAAAGCAAAGCCCTATCTCCTGAAACCCCGCACTTAAAACATTTATCCATCATAAAAAAAGAAAAAGGGCATTTTTTAAGATTGTTGTGTTAGAAATCAATTAAGATATTTATCTATTTCTTCTAATTCATTAATACTTACAATTTTGATTTTCTCGTCAATCAAAACCGTAGGCAATTCAGTAATATTATATTCTTCAATAAGCAAATTAATTGCGAAAAGATTATTATCTGCTGCTATAGGAATAAGCATAATCTTGTCTTGTTTTTCTTGTTTTAACTGAAATAATAAATTTGAAATAACATTTTGCTTTGATTTTTGTTCAAGAGAAGGTTCATTATATTTATAAAAATAAACTAAATTATGGTAATCAGGATTGCATTTTTCTTTAATCTTAATACTATTAATCCAAAAAAGAGTTCTCAAAAGATCATATCTTTTATGCTGAATAACAATTTCGTTATTAATTCTACTTGCTTTTTCATATTCTTCGATAATTTGTGCTTGCTCATAAATGTCATCTGCAAATCTTATGTTTTCTCTCACAAGAAGGTCGCAATCAAAATCAATAAGCCCAAAAGCATCACTTTGAATTTTTTGATCCAAAAGTTCTAAATCTGATTCAAGATACCATTGATTTATTTTATCTATCCTAGAACTTTCTAATTTATTACCCATAAAAATTCCAATATTAAAAACTATAAAAGTAATTACCAATGCTTGTAAAAATATGTATTTTTGATTTTTTTCCATTTTATCTCCAAGTTCCAGTTCCCCTAATAAACTGATAAAGAGCTGTTATCATAATAAATGGGTATACTGAAAGATATATCAATAAATAAAATAATAGATTAAAAATGTTTTGTTTAACTAAAATCTGAGATTTCATTATAAATAAAACTAAGATTGAGAAAACCGCTCCTGAAATAAACAAAATAACCCCTAAATAATTAAGAAAACTTGGAGTGATTAAAAGATCATTCATAGTAAGAATAGATGTTCCTAATTCAATAGAATATTTTGTATAAAAAAAATTACTAATGAATCTTGTACTAACCAAATAAACAAATATGCTTAACCCTAAAAGCCCCAAAAAAAGTTGAAGTGCAAAAAAAGGCAAGATAAAAAATCCTAACATTCCTTTTTTAAAAAAATATTTTTTATATTTAGAAATACATTGCAACCCCCCAATATTCCACCTTCTTCTTTGTTTATACCAAGCTTTAAATTTAATAGGAACAGTGGTGGTAGCATGAGTTGCTAAACACATTTTTCTTTTATATCCTTCAAAAGCCAAATGCCAGGTTGCTTCTATATCTTCAGTAAGATTATTTTTATCAAATCCTTTTATCTTCTTAAGAGCAAATTTTCTATATAATGCAAGAGGACCAGGAGTAACATAAATAGCATCAACATAACCTAAAAGTTTTCTTGTAAAAGCGATAATATTATACTCAATTGCTTGTAATCTTTCAAAAAATCTTTTGTCATTCCTTGGTATAAAAACACATGTTACTGCTCCAACTTTCTTGTCATCAAAAAAACCAATCATTTTTTCAAACGAACCTTTATCCGGATAACTATCTGCATCAACAACCGCCACCAATTCTCCTTTAGCCATTTCAAGGCCCTGATTTAATGAATCAGCTTTTCCAGAATTTTCTTTATTGAGAATTGTTAATTTTGGATATTCTTTTAATAATTTATCAACAATTTTTTTTGTATTATCCTTTGAACCATCATTTAAAACAATTACTTCTTCCAAATCATATCCTGAAGAAAAAATCGCTCTAATTGTTCCTTCAATAGTTTTTTCCTCATTCCATGCAGGAACTAAAACAGAAATAGAATACTTTTTATTTGTTTTTGGATAGTCAAAAAAATCTTTTCTATTCTTAAAAAATAAAGATAAAAATAAAGAAAGAAAATAAATTGAAACAAACATATACATTAAATAGATTATCGGGAGTGTTTCCATTTTATCTTTCAGAAGACACTTCTTTTAAAGATTCTTGTAATCCACTACCAGAATCAGCAACATTAAAATAATCATAAAACTCGTCACTCAAACTAAGAATATTTGTGTGCCCCTCTTTCTTTTTCTTTATTAAATTTAATTCAGAAAACTTTTTCACATGGTCATATGCCTTGTTCCCACGAATTTTAATCACAACCGACTGTTTAATCGGTTGCTTAAACGCAATAATCGCCAAAGTCTCTTGCTCTGCTTTTGAAAACTCAGCACTCCCTGTTGCTAACTTATTAATTATTCCTGAATATTCCTGCCTCACATCCATCTTCCACAAACCATTTTTTTCCACAATCTCCATGGCTGACTCTTGCTTTTCATATTTGTCTTTCAATTTATCAATCAACTTATTAATTATTATCGGATTCAAATCACTCAATGAAATCAATTCCCTCATATTCAAAAATCTGCCAGACACAAAAAAAACAGCTTCCAACCTTTTCAAATCTTCCTTCTCCCTGCTTTCATCAATTTCCTCTAATGTTTTGCTAGATACCATAAATAAAATAATAAGAAGTTATTTATAAGTATTTTCAATAATATTAATATGGGAGAAAACAAAACAGCAAATATTGTGGGGATAATTTTTCTTATTTTTGGGGTTGTTTCTATTGTAAATTCTTTTTTCTTGAAAAACTTTCAAGGCATTCTATGGTTCTGTTATATAAGTCTAATAATTTTAGGAATAGGTTTTTTAAAAAAAAATCATTTTCTAATAAAAAGCCAACTTAACATTATTGCTATCCCTCTAATCATTTGGACATTTGATTTTATTTATTTTTTAATATTCAAACATTCTCTCTTAAACATAGTGGATTATTTTTTTCTATCAGGACCAATTTTATCAAAGATTATAACCCTCCAACATATATTCACAATTCCTCTTGCTATTTATACAATAAAATTTATCAAACCAATTTCAAAAAATTCCTGGAAGTTAAGTTTTATACAAACCTCAATAATTTTTATTCTTTCAAGAATTTTTTCAAATCCTGAACAAAACTTAAACTGGGTTTATCACACGAGTTTAAACTTAAATCTTCCTTATTATCCTATATTCTGGTTTGCAGGGATATTTTTTATGATAATATCAACAAATTTTTTACTTAAAAAAATAATTAAATTCTAAATCTAAGTATTGCACCAATCCCACTTAAATTCAAAAACTGTTCTCCTTCTGAATTATCAGTAGAAATAATCTCAATTGTAGAACCAGTGTTTTTCGCGATTTTAATTAATTCTTGGGAAATCTTTTTATTAATTTCCTTAGAAAGCAACAAAGTCTCAACAGCCCCGTAATTCAATGCCTGTTTTGTATCTTCTTCTCCACGCGTCACCAAATAAGGTTTCTCTCCCAAAGTCTCAAAAAATTTCTCTAAAATTTTCTTTTCATGAATAACTTCTTGCTCAGCCAAAATATCCTGACTTGCTGTCACCAAATCTTTAAGCCCTGATTCATCTGTATTCCCAATATCTTTAACCCCAATAACTTTATCCTGCAACTGAGTTTGCAAATACTTTCCGTCAAGAAACTCATCTTTTGTCGGCACAGGACCTCCAACCAAAATCCCTTTCAACTTTTTATTCTCAAAAAAAATCTTCTTCATCTCCTCTGCAATTCTCTTATAAAAATCTTTTGTCAAACCTTCTGTAATTCTATGAAACCTCTGACTTGACTGCCCACCAGCCCTAACCTTGCTCGGAATACCAGAAGACATATTGTGCAACATCTCAATTCTCTTTCCTTCTAAAATTCCAATTGTTGCCTCTTTCCGGTCCATTACCAAAAGCCCATAAACCTCCTCAATCTCCAACTGGTCCTGTAAAACTTCTAGAACAAATTCTTTATCACAACGATACAACCTCATCTTCAAGGGCTGCGGCGGCTCAATATCCCACAATTGCAAATCACTCTGTCCTTCTTGCTTAGAAATATTCCCTGCAAAAACAGCCATTCCATTCTCAGGAGTCTTCTTAAAATCCTTCAAAAATCGCACAATCTTATCCAAAGCATCACTAACATTCTTCCTCGTCGCAGTTGACTTAATATTCTTTGCCGTAGACTTCTCTGCCTCCAACTGCCTCTGCACAGCATTCACATCATAACCCTCCGGAATATAAACACTAATCAACTCAGTCGCACGCCCCTTATGTTTTTGCAATTCTTCTAAAACACTTTCAAGTTCTTCTTTAGATAGTTTCATTGTTTCTCCTGAAATTGTCTAATAGAAATTTCATATTTGCTTTTGTTAATTTTGTCATTTTTATTTCCTAAAATTCAACTTTAAATTTCCCTTTCTTAATCTCTCTCACATTTGTAACACCTTTCAAATCTTCAAGAACATCTTTTAATTTCTCTTTATTACTAATTGTTAAAACACATTCTGCATTCATTGGCTTTCCTACTTTTGTTTTTTCCTGACGAACTTTTGAAATAATCTCTAAAATCAAATCCAAAGTTTTATCTGATTTATCTTTGCCCCTAGTAGATATTTTCTTAGAAAATGTCTCGGGGTACGCCTGTGGTGTCCCAACTTCAGGCCAATCAGAAATATGAATACTCTTCTCTTTTTCAATCTTCCTAAAATATTCTTGATAAATTTCTTCTGTAATAAAAGGCATAATCGGGGAAGCCATTTTCAAAATATCTAAGAGCATCTTGTACAAAGCGTACTGTGCAGAAATCTTCTTCTCCCCTTTCTCATTGTAAATTCTCTTCTTAACAATCTCAAGATAATTATCACAAAACATTTTCCAGAAAAAATTCTCAAATAATAACTTTGCTCTTGGAATATTATATTCTTCATAAGCCTTAGTGACTTTCTTAATTACTTGATTAAGTTCCCCTAAAAATAAAGAATCTAATTTTTCCAATTTTTTTGGCCGCTTACAATCCCAATCTTCTAAATTCATAAAAACAAACCTTGATGCATTAATTAATTTTGTTGAAAATCGTTTTCCTGCTACAAGTTCTTTATCTGAAAACGCTACAGCCTCAGCAGGTCCAATTGACGCGCAAAGATACCTCAAAACATCTGCACCATATTTCTCAAAAATTTCTTGAAGCGAAATTCCGTTTCCTAAAGACTTACTCATTTTTCTTCCGTCTCTGCCAAGCATCCAACCATTTATGTACAATTCTTCCCAAGGGTTTCTTTTATAATGAAGCTGAGATTTAACAATTGTATTAAAATCCCAAAACGTAATTATATCCTGCCCATTACGTCGAATTGAAAAAGGTTTATCTTTAATTTTTTTATGAGCAGGAGTGCCCTTTAAAATATCTTTAATAATTGTCGGTGTCAAGGAAGAAGTGGCCCAAGTATTCATAATATCTTTTTCAGGGATAAATTCTTTGCTCTTGCATTTTGGACACTCTTTTATAGGAGGTTTTGTTTCCATTGGAACAACAGGCAAATCCTCTTCATTAGCTAAAATAACTTCACCGCATTTAGCACAATACCACACAGGAAAAGAAATCCCAAAAGGAATCTGACGCGAAATACACCAATCCCACTTCAATCCTTTAACCCAATTATCATAACGAACTTTCATATTAGGAGGGGACCATTTAATCTCATTGCCCCACTTTAACAAATCATTTTTCAAATCAAGATATTTAACAAACCATTGTTTATGACTAAAAAATTCAGCAGGATTTTTACACCGCTCACACACATTAACTATATGCACAATTTTCTTCTTGCTCTTAAGAAAACCGCCTTTCTTTAAATCATTCAAAATCTCTTCACGCGCTTCTTCAATTTTCATTCCTTCATATTTCCCTGCCAAAGAAGTCATTCTTCCATCCTTACCAATTGCTTCTTTAATTGGAAGGTTATATTGTCTCTGCCACTCCATGTCCTTCTGGTCCCCAAAAGTCGCAGAATATGCAATCCCTGTTCCTTTATCCATTTCAACACCCTCATCTTCCATAATCGGAACTTCAATATTAAACAAAGGAATCTTCGCCATCTTCCCTTTAAGATGTTTGTACCTCTTATCTTTTGGATGATAAAAAACCGCAACACTTGCAGGAAATAATTCAGGACGTGTTGTCGAAATAACCAAATCCTTGTCATCAACTTTCAAAATTATATCTGAAAATGTACCAAACACTTCTTTATCTTCTAACTCAACCTGTCCCATTGTAGTCTGACAACAAGGACACCATAAAGCAGGAGCATCTACTCTGTACTCCCTACCCATTTTATATAAATCAATAAAAGACTTCTGGGAAATACGTCTCGCTCTTTTATCAATAGTCGAATAAAAAATATCAAAATCCGCAGACACCCCCAATGTTTTCATGTCTTTAAAAAACATAGGAATAAATTCTTCGTGAATCATCTTATCTGCTAACTCAATAAATTCTCCCCTTTTTATTTTTTTAGAATCAACTTTTTTCTCTTTCTCAACAAGCTTCAATGTAGGCAACCCATTATTATCTGTTCCAAACGGGTTCAAAATCTCAAATCCACGCATCCTCTTAAACCTGGCAAAAAAATCCTGATGACTATCACCTAACGCGTGACCAATATGAAGCCTACCACTAACTGTTGGCGGAGGAGTATCAAATGAAAAAATTTCCTTCTTTGTATTAACATCAAACTTGTACATCTTCTCTTTATCCCAAAAATCTGCCCATTTCTTTTCTATTGCCTTAAAATCAAAATTATTTTTAGCCATAATTTATTACAATCAAGAAACTTTTAAAAACTATCTATATCTAAAATAATTATGGCACAACAAAACCAAGTCCAGATGCCCGGAGGATTCGGCGGGTTAATGCGATTCAGTGAAGAATACTCAAGCAAATTCAATTTAAAACCAACTCACATAATTGTATTCATAATTCTGATAATTATTTTCAGATTTTCTTTACCAATTTTCTTTAATTAAAATGACAAAGGTTTATAACTCTATAATTGAAATAGAAAAAGATTTTCTTCCTAAAGATTATCAAAAAAGATTAGCGAAATTAGGGGAGGTTGAAGGATTAATTAAGTATTCAAAAAAAGAAAGTCTTAAAATAAGCAATGAAATTAAAACAATCTTGTTCGAAAAAGGTAGTTTAGCAAGGTTAATTTTTTTACAAAATTAAAATGATTCCAGGAATGAACCCAAAAAAAATGCAAGCAGTTATGAAACAGATGGGAATCTCCCAAGAAGAAATTGATACATCAAGGGTGATAATTGAAAAAACAGACAACACCAAAATAATAATTGAACCTGTTTCAGTAACAAAAGTAAAAATGCAAGGACAAGAAACTTTTCAAATTGCAGGAGAAACCAGAGAAGAAACTTCTTCTCCTAAAACTTCAGAAGAAGACATAAAAACAATTATTGAAAAAACAGGGGCTTCAGAATCAGAAGCAAAACAAGCTTTAGAAAAAACAGGTGATTTGGCAGAAGCTATTTTAGAATTGAGTTAAAAATTTTTATATAAATTATTATATATTCTGATTTCTTTATAATTTAATGGATAAGTTCCTCAAAAATCTCCAAGAAGCAAGCAAAATAATCTCCACTGCAGACCATATGCTTTATGTGACATTTCCCTTAATCAAGGACAAAAAACTCTTGTTAAAAATTCTAATAGACACAAAAATAGCAATCTCAAAATGCATTAGTTCAATACTCCAATATGAATATCTTTACAAAAGAATAAATCTTTACAACAACCCAAAAACAAATTTCAAAACATTTGAAGAAAAATGTGCTAAAAAATATGATGTCACAAAACAAGATATAAAATTAATTTTAGAATTATTTGATATTGTAGAAGAACATAAAAAAAGTTCAATGGAATTTATGAAAAACACAAAAATTATTATTCTCTCTCAAAATTTACAACAAAAAACAATAACAATTGAAAAAATAAAAGAATTTTTAACATTAGCTAAAAATATTCTGAAAAAAATTAAAGAAACAATTTAAAGATAAATATAAAAAGCCCTTATCCTTAATGAAATATAGTTCTATTTATTAGATAATATGGAAGAAATAATTCAAGAAAAAATAAGTGCAGATCATCTTCTTTATGTTAGCTTGAAGTATACAAAAACCTGTGATGTAATATTAAATCTCATTTTAAGGTGGAAAAGGATGATTGAAACTAGCATTAACGGAATATTAAAACACGCCAAGAAAAAAAAGAAAATCTCCTCAATTTCTTTAAATCCAATCGGAAAAATAGAAGATGTAAAAAAACTATTCAAGAAAGATAAAGATTTCTTACAAGTTATAGAAATGTATGAAATGTTTAGAAAAATTGAAGAATTAAAAAAAGAAAGAACAGGAGAATTTAGAAAAAACGTTAATCTAAAAATATTTTACAAAGGGAAAGAAATAAATGTAAATTTAGAACAACTAAAAATCTATGCAGAAAAGTTGGAAAAGTTTATAAGTACAACAAGGCAATTTCTTCTATCATAAAATTATATCGCGAAAATGTCAAAAATAATCGTTATTACATCTGGTAAAGGTGGTGTTGGAAAAACCACTTCTGCAATAAATCTAGGCGCAGCCATAAATTATTTTGGTGGACAATCATTAATTATAGACGGAAATCTCTCTACACCAAACATTGGAATCCATTTAAATTCGCCAGAAGTTCCAATAAATTTAAATCATGTTTTATTAAATAAAGCAGACCCTTTCGAAGCTGTTTACGAACATGAATCAGGAATGAAAATCATGCCTTCTTCTTTATCAATAAAAGAACTGAAAAAAATAGATTTGAAAAAAATAAAAAATTTTAAAAAAGAATTCAAAGAAATTTCAGACTATGTTATTATTGATTGTGCCGCAGGACTTGGTGAAGAAGCAATATCTGCAATTGAAATTGCCGATGAATTAATAATAATCACAAATCCAGAAATGCCCGCAATTACTGATGCATTAAAAACAATCAAACTTGCAGAACAAATGAAAAAAACAGTTAGAGGAATAATTATAACAAGGGTTAAAAAAAACAAAATAGAAATGCAACCAGAAACAGTAAAAGAAATGTTGGAGACACCTATTCTTGGAATGATCCCAGAGGATATAGATATTCCAAAATCATTAAATCTAAGAGACGCTGTTATTCATACCGCTCCAAAAAGCAATTCAGCAAGAGCTTACAAAGAAATTGCAGCAAAAATTTTAGATGTAGAATATGATTCAAATAAAGACAGAGAAAATATAGTGCAAAGAGTTCTTCAAAAATTAGGTTTGCGTAATTAAAATAAATATTAATCTTCAAACAATATTTTTACCATAGAAGAATCGTTTGAAGAAAAAACCTTACTTGTTTCAATATCTTCAAATGCTTTTTTTCTAGCAAAATCTATAAGTTCATCATTAGAAGGATAAAGCACAACATTTCCTTTCTGATATTTTCCACATTCATTACACATAAAAATCCCAATCAACTTTAATTTATAAATTTATCTAACTAACACGACTTCCATCATCAATTTCTTTTTCAGGAGAAACTAAAATAACTTCTTTCTCATCCTCACTAACAGAAGCCAAAAGCATTCCTTGACTTTCAATACCTCGCATTTTTCTAGGAGCAAGATTCACAAATAAAATTATCTTTTTACCAACTAATTCTTCTTTTGAATAATGTTGTTTAATCCCCGCACAAATAACTCTTTCTCCAATTTCAGAACCAACATCTAAAGTTAATTTGTAAAGTTTATCAGCACCTTCAATATCTTCAACTTCTTTAATCTGTGCAACTCGCAAATCAATTTTTTCCCAGTCTTTAAATTCAACTATTCCTTCTGTCATTTTATCTTTTCAAAAAGGATTTTGCCCTTTTTAATCTCTTCTGCACTAAACTGCTTTTTAATCTTTTCTGCACTTTCAGGAATAAAAGGCAAAAGCAAATCAGCAATTTTTAAAATAGATTCCTTTAACTCATAAAGAACTTTCTTATCCTTTGTCTCCCATGGTTTTTTATTTTGAACATATTCATTACAAAAATCAATAAAACCAAAAACCTCATTCAACGCTTTATCAAATTCATAATTCTCCAAAAGTTTCTCAATTTTTTTCTCATTCAACTTTTTAATCAATCTGTTTTGTGTTTTTTCCAAACCATTCCTTTCAATCAACCCACTAACTCTTGAAACCAAATTCCCTAACTTATTTGCAAGTTCATTGTTGTTTCTTTCTATTAAAATTTCTTCAGAATAATCAGAATCTTCAAACACAGAACATCTTAACAAAGAATATCTCACAGGGTCCACGCCGTATTTTTTCACAAGTGCAAGAGGGTCAATCACATTCCCTAGTGATTTTGACATTTTCTTCCCTCTAACATTCAAATAACCATGAACCAAAAGTTTCTTTGGAAGTTCAATTCCTGCAGACATTAATAACGCAGGCCAGATAACAGAATGAAACCAATTAATCCCTTTCCCAACAATATGAACATCTGCAGGCCATTTATCTTCTGCTCCAGAAACATAATTAATCAAAGCATCAATCCAAACCCAAACCTTAAAATTTTTATCACCAGGAAAATCAACCCCCCATTCTGCTCCTTTTCTACTCACACATACATCTCTCAAATCTTCTTTCAGCCTAGAAAGAATCTCCTTTTTCCTTGATTCAGGAACAACATAATTCTCTACAAATTTAATTAACTGATTTTTATATTTACTTAATTTAAAAAAATAAGCCTCTTCCTTAGTATGCTCTGGCTTTTTATTATGCTCAGGACACTTCCCATCAACCAAATCTTTTTCAGTAAGATACGCCTCGCAACCAGAACAATAATCTCCTTCATATACTCCTTTGTAAATATCACCTTTATCAATAATCTTCTTCAAAATTTCCTTAACAACTTTAGAATGTTCTTTAGCAGTAGTTCGGATAAATTTATCATGACTAATATTTAATTCCTTACACAATTCCTTAAACAAAGCAGTATTCTTATCAATAAATTCTTTCACAGGAATTCCTACTTCTCCAGCAGCTTGAACATTTTTTTGAGCATTCTCATCAACTCCTGTAAGAAAAAAAACCTCGTTCTTTTTCTCTCTCTTCCATCTTGCAAGAGCATCTGCTAAAACTTTTTCAAATGCATGTCCAATGTGGGGTTTTGCATTTACATAATCAATTGCTGTAGTAACATAAAATTTCTTCTTCATAATAAATTTAGAAAACAAGAATATAAAAAACTAACCTATTTCTTTTTTTGCTTTATCTCTGTTTCAATAAGCCCAGACAACTCATCAACTTCCTACATTTGGGGTTTTAAATGTTCATAGTACATTCTTTCTGCACGCTCTTCTGAAACATTTGCAACATCTGTTATTACACTCATATAATAATCATCTGACAAATCCATTCCTTCTCTTAACCCATAAGCAAGTATTGTTTTTACTAAAGGGGGCAGTTCTTCCCTCATCTTTTTTTGCAGTGGTTGACTCCATTTAGGTCTAGATTCAACAAACCAATCAACAGCCTCGCTCATACTTATTTTCCTTTTTCTCCCAGTTTTACTAGTCTTAATAGCAGTAACAGGACTATCTCCATCTACTATTTGACTATCAATAATCCTGGAATATATTTCTGGGATTAACTCCTGCTCTTTACTTGTGAGGTATCCCCCAATCCTCTGAAGTGTTCTGCCTTGCCTGGCACAAGCAACTGCAAGTTCTACTAATTTAATAAGTTCCTCCCCCATATTTTATTTAGGAAACTAGATTATATAAAAACTCGTATGGTATAACATAACCTTCACAACATTTATTAATAATAATTGCTAATAAATTAAAAGATGGTGAAAAAAAAGAACATGCGATTTCCATCGGAAGCCCTTAAAGAAATCGCTAATCGGAACAGGAAGGGAAAATCGAAAAAAACCGCGAGGTTGTTTTCATCTCCTAAAATAGAAAAATTAAAGAAAAAAGCAAGAAAGTACAGCATAAAAGAAGGAATTTTTACTTCAGCTAAAAACTCCTTTGGAGATTATTATGTTTCTCCATTTGCAATTGCAATTAATTCAAGTTCATCGGTTGTTGCTATGATAAGTGCTTTCAGCGGATTGCTCGGTCCAATAAGCCAAATGTTCGGCTCAAGACTACCTGAAAAATACCCTAGGAAAAAAATTGTTCTAAGAAGTATTTTTTTCGAATCATTAATTTGGTTGCCGTTTATTGCAATTGCAATTTTGTTCTATAGCGGGATTTTATTAGAATCTCTTCCAATTTTGGTTTTATTTTCTTTTTCATTATATACAATTGCAGGAAATCTTGGATATCCAGCATGGTTTTCTTGGATGGGTGATATTGTTGAAAATAAACACAGAGGAAAATATTTCTCAAAAAGAAATCTTTTAATGGGATTCACTTCTGTTGTTCTAGCAATCTCCGCGGCATTTTTCCTAGATTATTTTGGGAAAAACCACCATATAATGTTCGGATTTGCAATTTTATTTTCTTTAGCATTACTCTCAAGATTAACTTGTTGGAAAATTCTCCATAAACAATACGAACCAAAAATAAAATTAAAAAAAGGTTACTACTTTTCATTTTGGGATTTTTTAATTAATTCAAATAAAAATAACTTCGGAAAATTCTCATTATTCAGATTCTTTTTCACATTCACAACTGCAATCTCAAGCCCTCTTTTAGTAGTTTATCTTCTAAGACATTTAAATTTTTCATACACTGCGTATATGGTAATAATCTTCTCAGGAACAATTTTCTCATTAATTGTTTTAGAATTGTGGGGAAAATTCGCAGACAGATATGGTAATTATAGGACACTATGTATTTCAACTTTAATAATTCCTTTTATTCCAATATTGTGGGTTTTAAATTCAAATATTTTTTATTTAATTTTCATCCCGTCAGCATTAAGCGGAATTGCTTGGGCAGGAATCCACTTGTCTGAAACAAATTTTATATACGATAATGTTAGTTACCAAAAAAGGGGGCTCGCAATTTCCTATTACAATATGTTCTGGGGAATTGGACTTTTCTTAGGAGCATCACTAGGGGCACTTTTAATAAAAATCCTCGACACTAATTTCATACAACCAATAATTTTAATATTCATTATTGGTGCATTAGCAAGAGCTGCATCAGTTATATGGGGGCTTCCAAAAATAAAAGAAATTAAAAAAACAAAAAAATTCACATCTTCAAAAGCATTCAAGGAAATTATCATGAAAGAAGGAGCCCCAACAATCCATGAAGAAGTAAATGATATTATTCATATAAAAAAATATTTATATCTTAAATAAGAACTTATTTAAACTAATCAAAATTATCTTTTAGTTATGTTCAAAAAAAGAAAATGCCAAAATTGCAATAGAAAAATAAATAAAAGTTATGATTTCTGCCCTCATTGTGGAAACTCTTTTAATAAAAACGCAGAAGACTGGGGGATGTTAGGAAAAACAGACACCATAAATGAATTTGAACAATTTTCTAATTCTTTGTTCGGAGGAGTTGGGGGAAAGATAATCGGAGGGATGTTGGGAAAAACACTCAAAATGTTAGAAAACGAAATACACAAAGAACTTCAAAATCAAAACAAGACTCCAAAAACAAATTTTGAATTAATAATAAATGGTAAAAGAATTGACCCAAAAGATATAAAATTATCACATCAAAAGCAAGTTGTCAAAGAACAAAGAAAAATTCTTCCAAATATTTCGAACGAATCTCTCAAAAAAATCTCAACCTTGCCAAAAAAAGAACCTTTAACAAATATAAGAAGATTCGCAGATAAAGTAATATATGAAATAAATATGCCTGGAGTAAATTCAATAAACAACATTTCAATAATCAGCCTCGAGAGCAGCATTGAAATAAAAGCCCTCGCAGACAAAACAGCTTACTTCAAAATAATTCCTATAAACCTTCCTATAACCAATTATCAATTTCTAGATGAAAAATTAACTCTTGAGCTAGGGATTAAAAATTAATATGAGCCTGCACGGATTTGTGGGTTGTTTTTTCAAAACTCTCCGTCGTCCGAAATTTCAATTTCAAACGAAACCACAAGCGCTTCAAATAATATGAGCCTGCACGGATTTGAACCGTGGACCCCTACCTTTCTGAATCGTATATCGGTTCTAAAGAAACGAACTCGTTTGTACTTATCAGAGTAGTGCTCTGCCAGACTGAGCTACAGGCTCATATAGTATCGAGCAAAATGAGATACTATTTAAAATTTATGTATGTGAAGGATGACAGTCAGACAAAGATATTAAACAGCGACAAATTTTAAGAATCAATAACAGATTTTCACTGACCTAATTTAGCTACAGGATCACATATAAATCATATAATTAAGTTATTTATCAATTTTGTTAACCCCAAAACCTTTAAAAATTAAAATTCTCTCAACATTTCATGGTAGAAGAAAAACCAAAGGAAAATCTAAAAGGAGTAAAAGGACTTTATCATTATTTAAGGCAAGCGTGGAAAAAACCTGACAAAAAAACTCTTCGAGAAAGAATGATTGCGTGGAGGAAATCAGGAGTGTTCACAAAAGTTGACAAACCACTTAGATTAGATAGAGCAAGAACCCTTGGATACAAAGACAAAAAAGGATTTGTCGTAATAAGAATTCGATTGAAGAGAGGAGGTCACAAAAGACCACGACCAAACAAAGGTAGAAGATCTAAAAGACTTCACACTAGAAAAAATTTAAAAATGAATTACAAATGGATTGCAGAACAAAGAGTTGAAAGAAAATATAAAAATCTTGTAGTTCTAAATTCATATCCAATTGGAAAAGACGGAATTCATTATTTCTACGAAGTAATTTGTGTTGACCCAACAAAACCAGAAATAAAAAATGACAAAACAATGAAATGGGTTTGTGAACCTACAAACAAAAAAAGAGCAATGAGGGGATTAACTTCTGCAGGAAAAAAATCTAGAGGATTAAGAAGTAAAAATCCAATGAATAAATCACGTCCAAGTATGAGAGCTGGTGGAAGAAAAGGAAAATAAATGAAAAAATCATTCACAACGGAACAAGCAAAAGAAATTGGTGAACAAATAGGAATCAAGTGGGACAAATTTGATATTGAACAATTTCGTATAGGGATGGACGTTGAACTTGAACACGGAACTATTGATTCTAACACAAATGTCACAGACGATGATCCATTAACAACAGGCAAAATCGCATTAGCACATCTAAACGAATTCCCAGATTACTATACCAGACTTGACAAAATGGAAAAAGAAGGGGACAAGTTTTGGAAGAAATAATCTTAAAAACACCTTCTTCTTAAAATAAATATGGTGATAAATCTCTTTCAAATAATTGGTACATTAGGATTAATCTCTATAATTAATGGAACTTTTTTGTTGACAAAAAAATCAAGAAAAAGAAAAACAATTTTCGCTTTTCTATTATTAGGAGGAATTTTATTAGAAATTTATAGTATCTACATAAAAGACCCAATCTTTATAATTCTTCAAGCAGTTTACATAATTGTAGCAATCTACGGATGGTTAAAAATAAAATGAACTATCTAAAACTCGCACAACTTTATGAAGAATTGTCCTCAACAACAAAAAGACTTGAAAAAATAAAAATACTTTCTAAATTCCTTGTACACCTTTCAGATAAAGACAATGAACTAATGTATTTATTACAAGGAGACATTTACCCAGAATATGATGAAAGAAGAATTGGTATAAGCAACCAGTTAGCAATAAAAGCTATTTCAAAAGCAACAGGAACAAACCCAAAAAAAATAATCCAAGAATGGAAATCCGTCGGAGACTTAGGAAAAACTTCTGAAAAATTCACCTTGCACAAAAAACAATCAACACTTCATTCACATATTGTAACTACTGAAAAAGTTTTAGAGAACCTAAGAAAACTCCCTGAATTAGAAGGCAAAGGAACAGTGAACAAAAAACTCGCTCTAATCACAGAACTCTTAACATCTGCCGAACCCTTAGAAGCCAAATATTTAATCAGAACATTAATCGGGGACTTAAGAATTGGTGTTCAAGAAAGCACAATAAGAGAAGCAATCTCTTCGGCATTTTTTGATAGAGACAAACACGCATCTGAAATAATCCAAAGAGCAATTGATAAATCAAATGATGTTGCAGAAGTTTTTGATATTGCTAAAAAAGGTAAAATAAAAGAACTAGAAAAAATAAAACTCCAAGTTGGAAAACCTATCAAAGCCATGTTGGCTCAAAAAGTAAATACAATTAAAGACGGATTTAAAGAAGTCGGTCAGCCTTGTGCAATAGAATACAAATATGATGGTTTCAGACTCCTTATCCATAAAAATTCAGAAGGAATAAAATTATTTACAAGAAGTTTAGAAAATGTCACAAAACAATTTCCAGAAATTGTAGAATACATTGAAAAATATGTTAAAGGAAAATCATTTATCTTAGATTCCGAGGCTGTTGGATTTGATAAAAAAACAAAAGAATACAAAGTTTTCCAAGATATTAGTCAGAGAATTAGAAGAAAACACAATATTGAAAGATTACAAAATAAACTTCCAGTAGAAGTAAATGTTTTTGATATACTTCATTATAATGGAAAATCCCAATTAGATGAACCTTTTGAAAAAAGAACAGCAATAATAAAAAAGATAGTCGAGAATCATCCTTACAAAATAATTTGTGCTAAACAAATCACAACTAGTGATGAAAAAAAAGCAAAAGAATTCTACAAAGAAGCATTAAAAAATAATCAAGAAGGAGTTATGATGAAAAATCTTAAAGCAGAATATAAACCAGGGAGGAGAGTTGGACATATGATTAAAATAAAACCTGAAGAAAAAGATTTAGATTTAGTAATAACTGGCGCAGAATATGGAACAGGAAAAAGAAGTGGTTGGTTATCAAGTTTTATACTTTCATGTAAAGAAAATGGAAAATATTTAGAAATTGGAAAAGTTGGCACAGGCATCAAAGAGAAATCTGAACAAGGAATTTCTTTTGAAGAATTAACCAAACTACTAAAACCATTAATCACAAAAGAAAAAGGGAGACATGTAGAAATAAAACCAAAAATTGTCGTCTCAGTAACTTATCAAGAAATACAAAAGTCCCAAAACTATGATTCGGGTTTTGCTTTAAGATTTCCAAGATTTACTGCACTCAGATTAGACAAACCACTTTCAGAAATAGCAAACATAAATGAAATAAAAAAAGATTTTGAAAAACAAAAAAGAAATTATCATTACGGGTAAATTTATAAACTAATTTTCATTTAAAAACCCAATATGGTAGGAAAAAAGTCCAAAAGCGATTATAAAATTCAAAACATCGTTGCTACAACTTCTTTAGGAAAACCAATTCCTTTAACAAAACTAGCAAGAACACAGCCAAACACAGAATACAATCCTGAAACATTTCCAGGTCTTGTTCTAAGAGTAAAGGAACCGAAATCTGCTGTCCTTGTTTTTTCTTCAGGAAATCTTGTTTGCACAGGAACAAAATCAGTTTCTCAAGTGAGACAAGTAATTCAAGCAGTAATAAAACAACTAAGAAAAATAAGCGTCAACATAACAATAAAACCTGTAATAACGGTTCAAAATATTGTTGCTTCAGGCACAATTAATCTCAAACTTAATTTAAATTTTCTGGCATTAGAAATGCAAAACACAGAATATGAGCCAGAACAATTTCCAGGTCTTGTCTATAAATTAATAGAACCAAATGCAACATTCTTACTTTTTAGCAATGGAAAACTTGTTTGCACAGGAACAAAAAACAAGCAACAACTAGAAATTAGCATGCAACAACTTCTAAAAAATGTCAAAACTGCTTTGAAGAATTATAAGAAATAATTATTTAAAACCACTAAAAAGTAATCCTATTTTTCTAAAACTACTTAATAATCCACATAAATTTATAAAAACTCTCCCCTATTTTTTTAGCTATGGAAGAAGAGGAAGACCAACCAAGACCAAAAAACGAGGAATTAATGATTGAGGCAAAAAATTTCTTTGAATCTTACAAAAAAGAATTAGGAGAATCTTTGAAAAAAGCAGACAATGTTATTTATTTGGATTTTATTAAATTGACCGAATTCTCAAACAAACTTGCAGATGAAATACTTTCAAATCCAGAAGAAACTCTAAGTCTTATTGAACAAGCTGTTGAAGAATCAGGCCTTGTAAAAAACTCCAGAATAAGATTAAAGAATTTACCAAAAATACAAGAGATGAAAATAAGGAACATTCGTTCAAAGCACCTAAATGAATTAATCGTTATAGAAGGAATTATTCGTCAAGCTTCAGATGTCTTGCCCCAAGTTGTAAATGCAAAATTCGAGTGCCCAAGTTGCGGAACAGTTATCTCTGTTTTACAAATTGAAAAAAAATTCAGAGAACCAGCAAGATGCTCGTGCGGAAGAAGGGGCGGGTTCAAATTACTTTCAAAAGAAATGGTTGACACTCAAAGATTAGTAATTGAAGAATCTCCTGAATCTTTAATGGGGGGAGAACAGCCAAAAAGAATTGATACTTTTGTAAAAGAAGATTTAGTTGAACCGCGAATGGAAGAAAAAACAACTCCTGGCGCGCGAATAAAAATCATCGGCATATTAAAAGAAGTTCCTGTGCCCTTATCAACAGGAGGTTTATCAACAAGATTTGCTCTGGCTGTTGAAGTAAACAACATAATTCCCTTGGAAGAAACTTTTGAAGAATTAGATATAAGCGAGGAAGATGAAAAACAAATTTTAGAATTATCCGAAGACCCAGAAGTATTTGAAAAATTAGCAAGAAGTATAACTCCAAGTGTTTGGGGTTATGAAGAAATAAAAAGATCTTTAGTTTTACAATTATTTTCAGGCGTGCAAAAAGTTTATGCAGACGGACAAAAAAGCAGAGGAGACATCCACATTTTATTAATCGGCGACCCAGGTGTAGCAAAATCAGTAACCTTGGGATTTATGGCAAACATTTCCCCAAAAGGAAGATATGTTGTGGGCAAATCAGCCTCCGGGGCAGGACTAACCGCAACCGTGGTGAGAGACGAGTATCTAAGGGGTTGGAGTTTAGAAGCAGGAGCAATGGTATTAGCAAACAAAGGGCTTGTCTGCATAGATGAATTAGAAAAAATGGACCCAGGTGACAGAAGCGCCATGCACGAGGCAATGGAACAGCAAACTGTGACAATCTCAAAAGCTAATGTGCAAGCAACACTTCGTTCAGAAACGTCTGTCCTTGCCGCCGCAAACCCAAAATTCGGAAGATTCGACCCATACCAATCAATAGCACAACAAATTGACTTGCCCCCAACACTAATCAACAGGTTCGATGTTATATTTACATTAAGAGATTTACCAGACAAAGAAAAAGACAGCAGAATTGCAAGCCATGTTTTATTAGAACATAGAAAACAAGGAGAAACAATGCTTATTCCAAGAGACTTATTTAGAAAGTACATTGCTTATTCCAAACAAAGAATAAAACCACAATTAAGCGACGAGGCTGTTGCAGAAATAAAAAAATTCTATGTTGATTTAAGAAACAAACCTGTTTCATCAGATAGTGCAACAAGACCAATCCCAATTTCAGCCAGGCAGTTGCAAGCACTCATTAGATTGTCTGAAGCCTCAGCAAAAGTAAAACTAAGAGAAATAGTTACAAAAGAAGATGCTCAAATAGCAATTGGAATCATAAAATATTATTTAACCCAAGTTGGTTATGATTACGAATCCAAAACTTTTGACATTGATAAAATTACATTAGGTAGAACAGCTTCACAAAGAAATAAAGTGTTTATCGTAAGAGACTTAATAACAGAACTTGAAGACAAAATGGGAAAATTAATTCCTATTGAAGAAATTGAAAAAGAAATCAAAGACAAATTAACCAAAACAGAATTAGAAGACGCAATCACCGAACTTGTAAAAAACAGCATTATTTTCAAACCACGAAGAGGTTATGTTCAGAAGATGTAAAAGTTTGATTAAAAGGGGTTATATTCTATTTTAGGGAGAATCATAAATAAACTTATGATTCCATGTTATTGCTTGGCTTCGCCCAAATTTTAATTCTTCTTTTCCTCCCGCCCTAACAAGAGGAGAGATAAGCCCGCATCCTTCGGACAAATAGTCTAGGCTTAACTCAGTAGAAAAGAATATAAGTTATGATTCTTAAGAATGGCTATAGATGTAATTATAAAAACTGCAACAATGGAGGATATAAAAAAGATTCAAGAATTAAGTTTTAAATTATCTAAAAAAGAGCAAAAAGAATATGATTCTTTATTGGATTTAAGAAAAGACGAATCTAAGCACTATAAAGATAGAATTTCTCAAGATGATAGCTGTGTTTTTGTTGCTATTGTCAATAAAAAGATTATTGGTTATTTATGTGGAAAATTAGCTAAAACCGGATCTTTCGGACGATTACCTACCGTCTCTGTCGCTGAAATAGAAACCTTCTTTGTTTTAGATAAGTTTAGATCTAAAGGAATCGGCAAAAAACTATATGAAAAATTTATTGAATGGTGTAAGGCAAAAAAGGTAAACAAAGCAAGATTAGATGTGCATCATCAAAACAAATTGACATTAAAATTTTATAGAAAAAACAATTTTGAAGATTATTATTTAACCTTAGAAAAAGATTTTCTTTTTTAGAAAAAAGAAACAAAAAGCAGGCTTATCTCTCCAATACATTGGTCGTCCCACCTCCTCCCCAACCTGAAAAGAAAAATTAAAACTCTGCGAAAATCAAAGATTTTCTTGCCACGCCTTGCAGGATTCTCCATCCAAAAAATCTCATAAAAACTTATAAACCATAAACTATTTTTCTTCATATGACCGAACAACAACAATTCAAACGAAACATTGCATTTAAATTAAGAATTGGAGATGTCTTAATGGGAAAACCAATAACGGAAGGAGAAAGGTTTTCAAATTTAGAATTGGGAGATAAAAAAATTGTCAGAGTAAATGTAATCGGCAACATTGTTGACAAATACAACAGCGAAGGTGAAACAAAATTCACTTCATTAACTTTTGACGATGGTTCAGGCCAGATAAAATTAAAATTCTTTGGAGATGATGTAGAAAAATTCAAAGAAGTTTCCCAAGGGCAAACTGTCTTAGTTATCGGGGTTCTAAGAAACTGGAACAATGAAACTTATATCCAACCAGAGATAATAAAAGAACAAGACACAAAATACCTTCTTGTCAGAAAACTTGAAATTGAAAAAGAAAAAAACAAAACACCAGACCCTGTTGGAAGAGACCAAATTGTCGCAGTCAAAGACAAAATACTTAATACAATCAAAAACGCAGAAGAAGACGGGGGAATTGAAATGGACAAAGTAATCATGAATTTAAGAGACATCTCCCCAACAATCATAAACCAAGAAGTCCAAAAACTACTTGAAGAAGGAATTGTGTTTGAACCAAGACCTGGAAGAGTTAGATATTTAGGTTAAATTTATTTAATTAAGAATAATTTTTTTCTAATGTAAAATGCCTGTTTCTCCCAAGGTATGAAACAAAAGACAAAAATAAGGAATCATTTTGTACGAAGGGGGCATTTAATTTTCGGGTTTCATATTCCTCACCAAATTGAATCGCTTTTTGTTCATAAGAATCATCTTTTAAAGTCATAAAACCAGAATCTATAAGCAAATTTATTAGTGCAACTTGTGAACCAGAAGATTTCTTATTTATGGAAATTCCAAGATCTTCATGTAAAGAAGTAGCACAATCGTCAAAAACTTCTTTAACTAATTTTTCCACTTCTCCTATTCTTTTTTTTCTAGCCACAGTTTCAGAAGTTACATCCCTGATTTTCATAAAAAATAAAGAAGTGGCAAGTTTATAAAAATTTATATTCAAAAGAATTATTTCTTTTTATTCTTAACAGGCTTCCCAAACTTTTTATTAAACCAATAAGCCAAAAATATAACTGCTACCAAACCTAATAAAGAAATTATAAATCTAAACAATTCTCCTCCATATTGCCAATAACTTCCAGCACCATAAACTAAAGTTCCAACTCCTCCACCCATTAATCCTGCTCCAACTGCCTCAAGGTGAAAAAGAAATCCTCCAATCAATAAAATCAAAATTCCAAAAGGCAAAGCAACATAAAAAATCTTTTTTGCCCGTTCTTCTCGCGCATCATCATAATTTTGTCTACAAGTAAAATCCCTATCACAAAAACCCTCTGCACCTTCAACAGGCTTCACAGCCTCATAAACACTCCACTTGCCCCCAATCTCCTCGCACCTTTCTTGAGTCTGAATTACTTCTTGTGTTTTCACATCTCCACAAAAATCCTCATATTGTTGAATAGGATAAAAAACACTAATACCATTAATAGTCACAAAAATCGTCAATACAACAATTGCAATTCCAAGAATAATGTTCTTCAAACTCATAAAAAATAAAAGACAAAACATTTTATAAACTCTTCTACTACAATTAAAATATGACAAACTATGAAGAATTACTTGAACAAGCATACGAAAAAGTGAAACAAGTTGATAATTCTAGCGAAAGATTTAAAATTCCACAAGTTGAAGGGCATTTTGAAGGAAGAAAGACAGTTTTGACAAACTTTTTCCAAATCGCTTCTCATCTAAGAAGAAAACCAGAACATTTTCAAAAATTTCTCTTAAAAGAACTCGCAGCATCAGGACAACAAGAAGAAGACAGACTCATCTTAAATATAAAAGTTTCAAGCGCAAAAATAAATCAGAAAATAGAACAATATGTCAAGGAATTCATTCTATGCAAAGAATGCGGAAAACCAGATACAGAATTAACAAAAGAAGACAGACTAACATTTATTAATTGCCTGGCGTGTGGAGCAAAACACAGTGTAAGGAGTAAAATCTAAATCAAAAACCTTATAAAACAAATTCTCTTAGAAAATAAAAGATTCATACCCTAAAAATTTAGGGGTACACCAAGTGGTGTTGAATTAAATTAAATTTGAGGTAAAAAAAATGACAGAAGGATATTGTGTTAAGTGTAAAAAAAAGGTTGAAATGCTAAAACCTGTAGAAAGCAAGACCAAAAAAGGCACAAAAATTGCCAAAGGGAAATGCCCTGACTGCGGAACAACTGTTTGCAGAATGGGTGGGATAACAAAATAATTAAATTTATTAATTAATTCTTCCAGCTAGCCACGCTTTGATAGTCGTTAGTAAAGTTTTTAACTTTACTAATTTTTATTTTTTTATGATTTTAATCAAAATACACAAATCTTATCGGGAAGTGGTTGCTATTTGTGATTCTAATTTAATTGGAAAAAAATTTGAACAAGGAAAATTCCAATTAGATCTTAAAGAATCTTTTTACAAAGGAGAAGAATACAACGCAAAAAAAACAAAAGAAATAATTAAAAAAACGTCTGCAGAAGACGCAACTTTTAATATTGTAGGAGAAAAATCAATTCAATGCGCAATCGAAACCGGGATATTCACAAAAGAAAACACAAAAAAAATTCAAGGCATTCCTTTTGCATTGGTTTTGATCTAAACAATTAATCGGAATTTCTTTTGTTTTTTATCATAAATAAAAGAATAAGTATTAAGTGTCCCTTCATCTCTTTTGAAAGTCTCTGCACTTGCTTCAGGAAATGTAAAATAACAAAAAGCACCAATAACCAATTCCAAATCTTTTTTTGCTTCATCTTCTGATTTAAATCCCCAACATGATTGATAGTTCATTTTATTCCAAATCCTATGACCATAAATTTCTTTCATTAGGTTTAACTTAATCAACTATTTATAATAATTTATATGGTCTACAAATATTTCTCCAAAACTTTATAAAACAAAACCTTCTTCTTTTACTATGAAATTAAAACTATTGGCTTTCAAGCGATTTCCATCGGAGGCTCTTGAAGAAATCGCATCACGGAACAAGAAGGGAAATCCAAAAAAACCGCTTAGGTTTTGTTGAAATGAAACCAAAAAAGTTTCTACCAAATCCAGACGAACCAAAAATTATGCGGGCTCCACTTCCAAGAGGCAGAGAAGTAATTGGAATAATTGAACAACGACTTGGAGGAAACAAAATGATGGTGAACTGCCTTGATGGAAAACAAAGAAACTGCCGGGTTCCAGGAAGATTAAAACGAAGACTCTGGCTTCGCCCAGAAGACGTTATAATTTTAGAACCTTGGGAACTTAACGACACAAAAGCAGACATTCTTCTCAAATACAAACCAAACCAAATAGCATGGTTAAAAAGAGAAGGTTATTTGAAGACTGAGAAAGAAGAGTTTTAATTCAATACTAATATTCTTTATTTACTACAACAATTGATGAACTCCCTAACAAAAGGTTTTTATACTTGTTGCCTATTCTTATTTATATGATACTTAGAGAAATTGTTTTAGGACAAACAGAAGAAAGTAAAAGAGATGCTATCCAAAAAAATTTAGGGAAACAAGTAATTCTTAACGATGACCATAATGATTGGTGTCATGGAGTTTTATTAAACGACAAATACGATAATGAAGTTTATCAAATGAAAATTGCTGATGGCAGAGGACAAAGACAACTTCATTATCACGATTTAAATCAAATGTTGGTTATATCAAATCATTCAGATTATAGAAGCCCTGAAATATAATAGATTATCATTGTTTTCCAAAAGAGTATCTGGAATATAACAAAAACCTTAAAACCTTTCTCTTCTTCTTTCTTCTATGAAAATAATACTTTGTGAAAAACTCCCAAGAATAATAAAAAACAAAAAACGACTTGAAAAGCTCTTGAATGTAAAAATAAAAAATAGAGGAAAAGAAGTTTCTATTGAAGGAAAGCCAGAAAACGAATATGTTGCAGAAAAAGTTATTGATGCTTTGAATTACGGGTTTCCATTTTCAAATGCCATTTTGATAAAAGAACAGAACGCAACATTTGAAATCCTAAACATAAAAGAGCACACAAAAAGAAAAGACCTTGAACGAATTAGAGCGAGAATAATCGGAACACAAGGGAAAACCCTCAAAACACTGCACGACTTAACAAAATGCAAATTTGAATTAAAAGATAATTATATTGGGATAATCGGCGAACCAGAATATATTGAAAGCGCCCAAGACGCAATCATCTCAATAATTAAAGGTTCAAAGCAATCTAATGTTTACAATTTCTTAGAAAAACACCAAGTCAAAGAACCAATTGATTTGGGGTTAAAGAGATAAACTTTAAAAGTAAAAAAAATCTAATTCTTTTATGTCCCGGTGGCTCAGTTGGTAGAGCGATCGGCTGTTAAGTACAAATCAAGATTTGTTCATTCCATAATCTTGAAATTACGGAAACCGATAGGTCGCTGGTTCGAGTCCAGCCCGGGACGTTTTTTTTCCAGATTGTAAATCTGGACGAGAACTTCGAGTCCGAGCGATTTCGTGGTAGAAGTATAATCCAACAGAAACTTCGTGCGAAGTCGTGAGCAAGCCCGGGACGTTTTCTAAATAGATACTCAAAAACAACTATTTATTTAAACTAAAACAAGCAATTTATTAAATGGAACATGATAAAAATTATCCAACAAAATTTGATTTAAATGATTTTTCCCTTTCAAGCTTTTTTGGTGCAATTCCAGTTTATTTAAATTTACAAAAGGAAGGAAAATTAACCAAAGAAGATTATTCTGCAATTATTCATGCTTCAGAGATATTAAAAGAAAAATCAAGAGACTTTAGGATGAAGGAAAACTTTTTAGAAGAGATAATATTTTTCTGGGAACTTTATGGAAAAAAGGAAAATGAAAGCAAGATAGAAGTATCAAAAAAATTATTCGCAAATAGATTAATAATCTTAAGTGAAGAACTAGCAATAACCAAAGATTTACCAAAAAAAAGAATTGAAGAATTAGAATATATTTGTTCCAATCTTTCTCAAAAAATAGGACAATATTGGGAGATCAAAAATCCTACAGGATTTAAAAGATATCAACACTAATTTTATAAACATCTTCTTCTTATACTAATTATGAATCTAGACAAAGCAATCCAAAATAGACATAGTGTAAGAAGATTTACTTCTAAAAAACCAGACTGGAGAGACATCATAGAATGTATTGATTCTGTAAGATATGCTCCAATGGCAGGAAACATATTTAGTTTAAAATTCATTGTTGTCAGCGACAAGGAAAAAATTCAAAACCTCGCAGATGCAGCACAACAATATTTTATTTCTCAAGCACAATATGTTGTAGTAGTTTGCACAAACCCTTCAAGGACAATTAATTCTTTCGAAGAGCAAGGAAAAAAATACTGCAAACAACAAGCAGGCGCCGCAATACAAAACTTTCTACTAAAAATACAAGAGTCAAAACTCGCAACCTGCTGGATTGGACATTTTGTTGAAGAACAAGTAAAAAGAGCCTTACAAATTCCAGAGAATATAAATGTTGAAGCAATATTACCAATAGGTTATGAATATGGAAAAACAGAAAACAAAAGAAAAATAGATTTTAACCAAATTCTTTATTTTGACAAATATGGAAATAAAAAAATGAACAAGATTAAAACCTTGGATGTTTAAAATTAATTTTTCTAAGAATATAAAACAATTCCTTTAGTTATCTTTGCTGTAAGATTATAAAATAAACCTACGATAAGTCCTGAAAACCACCCCATAATCCCAAAAAGAATTGGGAAGATAATTATAGAAAAAGGACTAATTAAAAAAGCCGCAATGCCTCCAACAGTTAATTGTTCAGGAAAAAGTAATAAAACTAATGTTACAAAAATGCCAACAATAAGTCCAAAAAACAAATTCAAAACAGCAAACAAATTTGCAAGGGAAAGAACTCCAATTTTTTTAATAGTAACAGATTCTAATTGAACTGCTGATTTTTGAACCATAGATTTTTGAACAACTTGCTTTGGCTGAGAAACCTTTTTTTGAACCTCTTTTACCATTAAAACAAAAGTGATTCCTAATTTATAAATATTTCTAAAAAACAAAAACCCTGGGTTTCCCCAGGGCATTAATAAAAACTATCTTAAAAATTCTATACCTAAATCAGATATCTCCTTAGCCATAGGAAGTGCTTGTTCTTCAACAGACCTTCCCAAAACATAAGGCGACTTTACTCCGGTCATAATAGTTATCACTCGCACTTTACCAACAAAATCTTTGCTGATTCTCGCACCAATAATAACCTGTGCATCAGGACTCAAATTCTCAGAAACAATTTTTCCAATCAAATCGAATTCCTCAAGCTTCAAATCAGGACCACCGGTTATATGTATTAAAGCTCCATTAGCCCCTCGATAATCCACATCAAGTAGAGGATGAGTCAAGGCTTGCTTTACAGATTCTGTTATACGATCCGCTGTATCTGATTCACCAATTCCAATCACAGCAACACCACCGCCTTTCATAATAGCAGAGACGTCAGCATAATCCAAATTAATCAAACTAGGTAAAGTAATTGTCTCAACAATTCCCTTTATCATAACACTGATTAATTCATTAGCAACAGCAAAAGCTTGTTCAATAGGTAACTGTCCAGCAATATCGACAAGCCGGTTATTATCAAGAACTATGCACGTGTCTGTCACATCTCTTAGTTCCTGTAAACCAAATTCTGCCTTATCAATTCTTGATTTCTCTGATTCAAAGGGCATGGTCACAACTGAGATTACAACTGCACCAGTTTCCTTAGCCAACTGCGCAATTACAGGTGCAGCACCTGTTCCTGTTCCACCACCTAAACCAGCAACAACAAAAACCATATCTGCTTGTCCAACAGCTTTCTTAATATCAACAATTGCTTCTTTTGCAGCCTCTCTTCCTCTTCTAGCATCTCCTCCAGCACCTAAACCTCTTGTCAATTCCTTTCCAATAAGAAGTTTCTCATCGGCCTTGGTAACACTTAAATGAAGCGCATCTGTATTTGCTGCATAAATTGTAGCACCTTGAATACCTTTATTAAAAAGCCATGTAACTGCATTGCCACCCATTCCTCCAACACCAATAACTTTTATGTTTGCTTTCCCAGCTCTTAATTCATCAAAATTAATGCTGTGGGAATTTGTATTTTCGATTGCTTCTTTTGCAAAATCTAACACCATATTTTTTATACCTCCTTTCATCCATTTTAAAACCTCCAACAATTAAAATTGTTAAATGGAGAAATCTATGATTTCTCACTTATTTTGTATAACTTTTCTACGAAAAGTTTAAATAGTTGGCATACTTCCAACTAATATCAAAAGAATTCAGAGGGAACACCTCTGTATGCATACAGATAACATTAATCAACCGCCAAGTAAATTAATATTATAAAAAGACAAACTCATTCTCATTTAAATAATTTTATATTCTAGAAACTATAAGATATCTTTCAATTTTTCAATCCTTCTCCAACTTTTTTTCAAATTTTCATTAGATTTCTTAACAATCAATTTCAAAAAATCATCATCAACTAAAATTTTACCCTCAGAAATAATTGGAAACTCAATTTTTTCAGTTCCTATTAATTCCAGAACAAATCTATCTCCCCCAGAAATAATCCCTCCTCGTTTAAAACCAACTGCTCTTGCCTTTTTCAAAAAATCCAAACTTTGCTCCAAACTTTCACAAGCAACATGCAAAATAACTGGCTCTTGTTTAAATTTGATATTGCCCTTAGTAAAAATCTTCGTAGAAGATTTATCGGGGTACACGCGAAGTGTGTCAGATTTTTTTATTTTCTTCAATTCTTTTTTCACTTCTTCAAATGAAATCAAATCATGCCAAACATTTACAAAAAGTCCTGGGCTTTTTTTTATATTATCAACAATCAAAACAATTCTCCCAGAACACGAAGAAGTTGTATAAAAATTTTCCAAAGAATTAATCTTCTCGCACAAATTAACAATCTTCTTATCCCAATCTCCTTTAGAAGATTTATCTAATTTAGACAAAGTAGATTTTTTTTGTTGAACAAAACTTTTCATAAAAAAATTAAACAGCCAGACTTTTTAATCTTTCACCAATATCTCACATTTAATATTTTCTTCCTCGCAAAGTTCCTTGAACTCTTGAGCATCTTCTTCTGTCCCCACTATAGAACCATAATGCATTGGAATAACCAAATCAGGTTTAATCAATTTCGCCGCCTCAACAGCCTCTTCTACACTCATTGTAAACCTTCCTCCAATAGGCAATAAAGCAATTAATTTTTTGCCATGTTGTTTATAACCTGTAAGTTTCTGCATTTCAGGAATAACATCTGTGTCTCCTGCATGATAAATTAACAAATTATTTATTTTCAAAAAATACCCAACCCATAATTCTTCCTTGGGATGAAAAGGTTTATCAATATTATATGCAGGTAAAACAGAAATCTTTAGATTTCCAAAAATTAACTCACTCCCTGGCTCAACAACATCCAATTTAATGGGCACCTCAAACCGCACAATCTTGCTCTGACAATCAGCAGTCAAAACAATCCGCGTCCCTTCCTTAATAATTTTCTTAATATCCGCAACACTGCAATGGTCATAATGACTATGTGTCAACAAAATCAAATCTGCCTTCTCAGAATCTTCTTTAATATTATATGGATCAATGTAAATTATTTTGCCCTTAGTAAAAATCTTCGTAGAAGATTTATCGGGGTACGCCGGTGGTGTAGAATTCTTGATTAAAAACCCTGAATGCCCCAACCATTTAAGCTCAAGATCATTAATTTGCATAAAATAAAAAATAGAAAATTCTTTTTAAGCTTTTAGTAATATTTTCCCCATTCTTGATTCTCACCAGTCTTTAATTTTTTATCTAACATTTCTAACTCTTCATAAATTCCCTCAATCAAATCAAAATTTTTTGCTTCTTCAAGTGTAACCCATCTATATTCTATCAGAGCAGGACACAACCTAATAACATCATTAATCGGTTCTGCCCAAAGACTAATTATTAAAGAAGGGATATTATCAGAACGAATATAAACCAAACTAGTCACATATTCCGGATTTTTAAAATTCAATCCAATTTCCTCCATAACTTCTTTTCTACACAAATCCTCGATAACATTATACCAATGTTCAGAAGTATCTTTTTTCTTCAAAGCATAATCCAAAACCTCAAGTTTTCCTCCAGGAACAGTCCATTTATTTGGAAAAGCCTTTTCCCAATCAGCACGCTTCGCAATCAAAAATTTTCTCTCTTTATTAACAAGAATTACTGTCGCAGTAACATAATGAACCTGGTTTTTATCATATTTCATTCAAAATAACCTCCAAGAAATTTTGGATGAATGAAAAATTTTAATTTTACTTTCATACATTATTAAAAACAATTTATTTTTTAAAGATTATTGTGATTGATTAACGTCCAACAAAATATAATCTCCAGAAAAACCTACATTGTAAATTTTTGTCTTTCCGATTTTTTTCATCCCTTTACTTTCATGCATATGCCCACAAAAAACATATTTCGGTTGATTTTTCTTAACATAATCCAAAATCACTTTACTTCCAGCATGTTTTCCATACCAATCCTTAGGCCCATTTCTATTCATCATCCTATCTAAAATCCCATAAGGTGGCTGATGACAAACTAAAATATCCAAATCCTTAAATCTCTTCAAAACTCTTTTAGCTTTTTCAGTCTCTTTTTTAGCCTCATTAATTCTTTTTTTATCTTTTTCTTTAAATTCTTTAATCCAACAATTATCAATAAAATATTCTAAAAAACCTATCCTTAATCCATTAATATTTCTTAATTGGTTTTTAACAAGATAAACTCCCTCCATTTTATTAACCATGCCCAGAGTATAAGGTAATTTAATTCCATATTTTTCTGTATCCTTTTTTATTTGTGAAGCATTAGGGATTCCAACATTTCCTTGAAGAGTATAAACAGGTGCATGTTTTGATAAAGTTCTCAAGATTTTTATAGTAGAATTATGTATTTCCATATGGATTTTTTTTGCTTCTAATTTAGTAGTCTCTCTTTTTTCTAAACCTTGTCTTCTTCTTTCAACATTTTCAAAAGCTATCTTCCTTGCTAAATCAGCTTTTCCTAAATCTCCTGGAATAAAAATTAAATCTAAATTTTTAGGAATTTTTTTGGGCAAAACACCGTGTGGGTCTCCAATAATTAATATTTTCATTTTAATAAAAAATTTATACAATCTTCTGAGAATCTTAAGACACTTTGAAAACTTTTTAAGTTTATTTTTCTGCTCAAAATCTTCTCAGAATCCTCAGGAATTTTAATTTCTGGATAATTTTTTTTAAATTCAAGTAACAAATCTTCTTTCTTATAAATATCAACATTAGAAAGCATTGCTCTCAAAATCGTTTTGAATAAAAAATTAACAGAATCTTTTTTAGTTTTGGTGTCTAAACAACTTCTTAACGCAAAATTTACTTCTAATATAATTTTGATAATTATCTGTTTATTAGAAATTTTAAAAGTATCCTTAAAAGGACTTTTTCCAAAAAGAATTTTTTTAGATTTATCTTGACATAGGTTATTAACTAAAAATGAATCTACACTTAATTTTAAATCTAAACCTTGAAAAGGTACTATCGAAATTTTATATTTTGCGTCCCTTAATCTATTACCTGAAGCAATATCAAAAACAATTTCTTCATATTTATCCTCAAAATATTTAATTATTTGAAGTAATTTCTCATAATCTCCTGTAGAGAATATTAGTTTATTAGAAAACAAAATTAAATCAACATCATCAAAATTCTTTGAATAGGTAGACGAGCCAAATTGGATTATACTTTTAAGATTTAATTTTCTACTGCATTCATCAACAAATTCTTTTAAGATATTGTTAAAAATTTTCATAATTAATTTAAAAGACTATCATTTAAAAATCTAAGGATTCATCCTTGTCATTGTCCTTGGAAAAGCAATCGCATCTTTAATTGTATCTAAACCACAAATCCACGCAATAACTCTTTCAACACCAAGACCATAACCTCCATGAGGAACAGTTCCATACCGACGAGTATCAAGATAAAAATCGTATTTTGAAACATCCTCGCCTTTCTCTTTCAAATTCTTTTTTATTTTTTCAATATCTTCTTCTCGCTGTGAAGCCCCAATTAACTCGCCATAACCTTCAGGTCCAATAACATCAAAACCAAGAACAACCTTTGGATTACCTGGTGCTTCTTTCATATAAAACGCCTTAACTTTTTTTGGATAATGAGTTACAATTATTGGAAGGTCATACAACTTGCTCAACTTATCTTCTTCAATAGTTCTCAAATCTTTTCCCCATGATACTTTCATCTTTCCCTTTTCCTTCAAAATTTTCAAAGCATCATCATAAGTCATTCGCGGGAATTTCTTTTTTATCACAGGTTCTAATTTTTTAACATCTCTCTCTAAAATTTCTAAATCAGTTTTATTTTTCTCAAAAACTTTTTTAAGAATAAATTTTATCAATTGCTCAGCATCATCCTGAAGATAATTAAAATCCTCCCAAGCAACTTCCATCTCAGCCATCCACAACTCTGTTAAATGTCTAGAAGTTTTTGATTTCTCTGCCCTAAATGCAGGTTGTATTGTGAAAATTTTCTCCAAAGAAAAAATCGCAGGTTCAGCATGCAATTGCCAAGTTTGTGAAAGATAAATCGGTTTTCCAAAATAATCTACTTTAAACAGCGTCGAACCCCCTTCACATTGCATTCCAATAAAAATAGGACTATGGTATTCGTAAAAGCCTTTTTTCCTCCAATGTTCTCTAATTGCTTTAAGAACAGTATCACGAATTTTTAAAATAGACGTCATCTTTCTACTTCTCAACCACAAATGCCTTCTATCTCCAAGCAACTCTTCATTCAAATCTTTATTTATCGGAAACTCGTTTGCAAATCCAATAATATTAATTTTTCCAACCTGAACTTCAAAACCAGTAGGTGCACGTTTGTCTTTTTTTATTTCTCCAAAAATTTCAACAGAACTTTCAACCTGAAGTTTATCAATTTCTTCCCACTGCTTTTCAAATTTTTCCCTAACCAAAACACATTGAATAATTTCTGTAGAATCTCTCAAAATAATAAACTTCATTTTATTAGAACCTCGCGCCCGATAAATCCAACCATGCAAAGCTACTTTTCCTTTTCCATTTTTCATTGCTTCTTGAATAGATAAAAATTTTTCTTTCATTTTAAAATTCTCTTTATATTTTCTTTAGTTATTAATTTATATTCTCTTCTATTTAAATTAAGAGTATCTATCATTGCTAATGAAACTCTTGGATCACCAAATGGATAATCACTTCCAAAAATAATTCTTTCTGCTCCGAATTTATCATAAATTTTTTTTAAAATAATTGCATATTGTATTCCTGAAGTTTCAAAATAAACATTCTTTGGAAAATCATAGTTATCTATCTTAAAAAAAGTTTTAGTTACAGCGCCTGAATGAACAGCAATAACAGGGACTTTAACTTTCATTGCTAATTTAGAAACTGTCCCAAGATTAGAAAATTCTTTACTTTCATTTGTATGAACAAAAACAGGAAGATTAATTTTATTTACAAATTTTACAACTTTTTGATTATCAATATCTATTTTTCCAATATCCGGATGAAATTTAATTGCCCTATATTTCTTATTTATCTCATTAGGTAAATCAAAAAAATTAAACCAGTAAATTGGAATTATTGATTTGTTTTTTTTTGCTTCATTTAAAACAGAATTATTATCTGGAGTTGTTTTGTCAGTAAAATTTTTAGGCAATCCTATTGGAACAAGACAATATTTTTCTATGCCCACTTTCTTTGCTATTTTTTTATATTCAATAAAATTTCCCCATTCTTTTCCCTTAAAAGGGATAGAACCTAAATGCAAATGTGCATCTATCATTTTATGGAGTCAACCTATCCCTATCTCTTGGGAACAAAACAGCTTCCCTGATATTATTTAATTCAAGAAGTGTTTGAGTAAATCTTTCTAATCCTATACTCCAACCAGCATGAGGAGGAGCACCAAATCTAAAACTATCAATATAACTTTTGAAATCTTTAGGATTAAGCCCTTTTTTCTTTAACAATTTTTCAAGAAGTTCAGGGATATGCACTCTTTGTCCTCCACTTGATATCTCTACCCCCTTGTAAAGTGCATCAAAGCCCTCTGTTAATTTCGCATTAGCGTCTTCGTCTTTTCGCATAATATAAAATCCTCTTTGTTCAGAAGGCCAAGTATGTGTAAAAACAATGTCTCCGTCATACATCTCGCAAAGTTTTTTTTCTTGTTCTGGTGTAAAATCGTCTCCAATTTTTCCACCAACTTTTTTTATTGCATCTGCGTAGTTTAAATAATGCGCCTTAGGAACTTTTAATTTAACTCCAATTTTTTCCAAATCTTCTTTATGTTCTTTTATTATTTTTTTAACAATATATTGTACAACCAATTCTAATTCCTTCATAATAGACATTTGATCTGCAAAAGCAATTTCAATATCCATTTGTCTTGATTCATTCAAATGTCTAATGGTATTATGTTTTTCTGCTCTCCAAACAGGAGTTATTGTAACAACTTTTTCCATAGCACAAGCAACCATTTGTTTATATAATTGAGGAGATTGAGCAAGGAATGCATCTTTTTCAAAATATTTTAATTTGTATAACTCGGTTCCTCCTTCACTAGAACTACCTATTATTGAAGGGGGTTGAAATTCAATATGGCCTCTATTTACAAAATATTCTCTAAACGCCATTGAAATTGTTGATTGAATCCTAAAAATTGCCTGAGTTTTTTGACGATGTAAATCCAAAAACCGATAATCTAATCTCTTAGATAAATCCGTAGAAGTTGTTTTTTCATTCACATGAATCGGGAGCTTCTCTGCCTTGCTAATTATTTTAAAATCACTAACACTCACTTCAACATCCTTCCTAACATATTCTGCTTTAACATTTGCTTTTTTAACTTCTCCTTCCACTTCAACCACACTCTCTAAACTTAATTCAGAAATTTTATTCATCAATTCTTTATCTTTGATTATGCATTGAACAATTCCAGAAGAATCCCTTAATAAAAGAAATTTTAATTTAGCCAAGTCCCTAATTTCATAAACCCACCCTTTTAACAAAACCTTTTTTCCTACTTTAATATCCTTAACATACTCTCTCTTCATATCTCTTAAAGAAAAAAACAATTTATTAACTTTTGGTTATTTGATAAATTTCTTAATAATTTCCATTGCAAACTTTCCGTCAATCCTTCCTGCAAATTCTTTCATCACCAAACCCATATAGGCTTTATCAGAAAGCCCAGGCTTGCTCTGAATAATTTTCATAATCTTTTCCTCAACATTCTCTAAATCTTCTTTTTCAAATTTAATGGCCTCACTAACATCAACCCCTCTAGCAATTCTTTCTAAACTTTCTTTTATCTGTCTTTCATTAATCTTCCCTTTTTTATATTTCTCTAAAATAAATACAAGAATATCTCTCCCAAGTTTCTTTCTTACTTTTATTTTCTTCTCAATCTCCTTTGGAAACACCAAAAGAACTTTCGCAACCAATTGCGGATTATTCACAATTTCCAACAACTCTCTAAACTCCTCCAGTTTATTCATCTTGAAAATCAATTTAATCATTTCGTAGTTCAACCCCTTATGGCTCAATTCCTCTTCAATATCTTTTCTTAATCTAGGAATATTTTTCTTAACTTCATTAATTAAATCTCTAGAAATTTTCAGCATAGGCAAATCAGTTTCAGGATACATTCTCGCTGAACCAGGAAGAGGCCTCAAAAAAATAGTTGTAGTATCAGGATTTCCACGTCGAACTTCTGCAACAGATTTTTTCTCTTTCACTAAATTAATCTGTCTTTCAATTTCATTATTAATAGTTGGAACAATTAATTTCAAATCCTGAACTCCTTTCATTTCAACTCTTTCTCCACCTTTTATTGAAACACTAACATCTTGCCGAATTGTCCCAATCCCACGAAGAACTTTACAACTCCTTAAAATCTCTCCAATCTTCAACCCAACATTCTTAGCCTGTTCAGGAGTTTTAATATCAGGAGCCGTCACAACTTCAACTAAAGGAATCCCCAACCTATCTAACCTGTAAATCGTTTCTTTATCTTTTCGCTCTACAATTCTCGCAGCATCTTCTTCAAGAATCACTGCACTAATACCAACTCTTCCCTCTTCAGTCTCAACATAACCATCCTCTGCAATTAAAACAGTTCTCTGAAAACCAGAAGTATTTGAACCATCAATAACTGTCTTTCGCATAATTTGAGTTAAAGGTAAAATCTTACAATTCAACAAAAGAGAAATCTGCAAAGCAATCTTCAACGCATCTTTATTTATTTCGTGCGGCGGCTCTTCGTCCAACTCAACCAAACAAGTCGTATCATAACCTTGATAAATAAATTCTTTATCTTTTGTCTTCTCATATTCAGCCGCAACATCAACTACCCCAGACTCTCCTGCAACAGCATTAAGTTTTCTTTTAATAATAAAATCTGGCTCGTCCTTCCTTAAAACACTCTGACATTCACAAAATAATTTTTTAGTGTCAAGTTGCTGATGAATTTCCAAGCCACATTTAAAACCTAATTCTTGATAATTAATTTCTTCCATAAAAAAACAAAGAAGAACGAGTTTATTAATTTTGGGGAGAAATTAAATAATTAATCTTTTTTAATTACAATCTTTGACTTTTTAAAAAAAGCAATAATTCTTGATTCCAAATTATCTGGCATTTCTTTTAAAACCAGATTCCCTTTTTTGTTTTCTCTCTTAATTTTCTTTAATTGTAGAAAAACTTCTGATTCTATTAAATCTAATCTATTATGTTGTTTTGATCTTTCTAATCCTTCAAAATAAACATACTTCTTCAAAACTGAATTGTAAACAATATTATATCTTTTCATTTTATATTATAAATATTAAAGAAAATTTAAATTAAATTAAGTATTTTATTTTTATCCTTTTTTTTATCATATCTAAATCTTGGAAGCAAATCAAAATTAACTTTTCTATCAAAATCAAGATAATCATTTTTTAAGGCATAATTTAATAATTTATCAAGTGCTTTTTCTCTTTGTAAAGGATCAACTTCCCTTATTAACAAATTTATATTATTCATAATTGTTGATAATTGATATCCTCCTTTATCTTCTTTTGAAGAGTATTTTAACACTTTTTCTTTTATTCCTAAGGGGGATTCAAATTCATCTAAAAGATTTATTAAATGGGGAAATGTTTGGAAAAGTTTTATTTTCTTCTTTTCTTCTCCTTCACTAAAAAACCACTCAAACATTTTCGTTACTAAAGAAGTATTTGAGGTTATTCTTGGACATTTAGCAAATAAATAAGAAAGTTTATTCATATTTATCTCATTAAGGTTCTTTAGAGTAAGTATGTCATAAAAATCTTTTTCCCGAGGAGTATCTCTTGCACAAGTTTTAGTGAGAGTGAGAAAATTTCCATCCAAAAAAAAATATTGTTTTCCCTTTAAATTAACAGATGAAACATATTTTTTTACTTCTGAAAGAGATAAGGAAGTTACAAATGAAACATCTTTTTTCATAAAAGTATGAATTGGGTAAGATTCATCTTCAAATGCAAGAATATCCAAATCAGAAAGAAATCTTTTTTCTTCGGTTTGGTTTTTTTCTTGATGTAATCTAACTGCAGTTCCTCCTGTAAAAGCATATTTAATTTCCTCTCTTTTCAATTGGGGAAACTTTTCTACAAATTGAGCCAAACTTTCTAGAGTTTCCATAAATAAAAGATAATTAAAATATTTATAAACCTTTCTATTTGTAACCCCTTAACAATCGTAACTATCTTAACTAATTCTCACAAAACTTTATAAAAAACATTTCTCAATAACTTATATGAAAAAAGTGGCAAAGAATCATAAAGACCTTCCACACATTTTTAGAATTCCAAAAACACTCGGACAAAAATCCGCAGATCTTATTACAAAATGGGCAGGAAGCTGGACATTTATTTTCGGATTCTTCATATTTCTCGCAATCTGGATGGCAACCAATGGATATTTTCTTTTAAGATATTTCAAAGAAGGAATCACAGACCCTTACCCTTTTATTTTATTAAATCTGTGTCTATCTTGTCTTGCAGCAATCCAAGCACCAATAATTTTAATGTCTCAAAATAGGGAAGCCCAAAGAGAAAGAATAAAATCAGACTACGATTACCAGATAAACAAAAAAGCAGAAAAAGAAATTAGAGAAATAAAAAATTTATTAATAAAAAGAAATAAAAAATAATCACTGCAACCGATTATTTAATTCTCTAGAAATATTTTCCAACATCAACTTCTTAACTTCTTCTTTTTTATTGGTTTTTCCTAAAACCCAACCCAACTTCACCAACGCTGTTTCACTTAACATGTCCTCCAGATAAATAACTCCTGTCTTCAATAACTCTCTCCCATTTGAATAAACCAACGGGTCAACTCTTCCATAAATACACTGCGAAACAGCACAAACAACCAAATCCTTTTCAATAACGTCTTTCAATTTTTTTGTCCAACCATCCCTCGATCTTTTTGTAGGCACATGCCCCAACCCACTCATCTCCAAAACAACACCCTTGTATTTTTTCTTCAAATAAAAATCCAAGATTTCTGGATTTTGCCCAGGATAAACTTTCACTAAAGCAACCTTCTCCTCGAAATTCAAATCCAACTTAACCTTTCTTTTGTTCCTAAAATTATAATCTGAAATTTTATCCATTCTATCTAGAAAAATTTTAGCAAAAGGTTTAGCATTTACAACTTTAAACGCGTCCCTCTTTGAAGTATGCAACTTCCTAACTTTTGTTCCAGGCATTGCATAACAAAAATCATCATTTGACGACGCGTGTCCAACAATCATAACTTCTGCCATATCTGAAATAGCCGCCAACGCAGCACACTGTAAATTCAAGTTAGCGTCGCTTGATGCCCTATCTATACTTCTTTGACTATAAGTTAAAACAACTGGCTTGTTCAAATCTTTCAGGAAAAAACTCAACGCAGCAGAAGTGTAATGCAAAAAATCAGTCCCATGCGTAACAATAACTCCTTTAATGTTTGGGTCATTCAAAAGTTTCTCAGCAGTTCGAGCAATCTTCTGCCAATCCTTAAAATCCATATCTTCTGACGCTTTCATAAACGGCACCTCAACTTTCACAACATTAACTTTGTCAAAAACACTTGGATAAAACTTAAATAAATCTTCTGGTTTTTCAAGGGGATCAACACCTCCTGTTTTCGAATCTAAACGAGCCGCAATTGTCCCTCCAGTAATGATCATCGCAACATTCGGTTTGTCCTCTTTTCTTTTAATCACAATTTCTTCTTTCTCTTCTACAAATTTTTTCACAACTTGAATTTCCAAAATATCTTTTTTATTCAATCCAATATTATAACCAGAATCCAATTTAAGCAAAACAATGCCAGGCTCAGGATTTTCTAACAAAATTCCTTCATAATCTTTTTTTGTCAAAACTACCTTAACACAATCTCCAGTATTTGCTTTCATAGAAAAGGGTGTTTTATAATATATAAAAAACTATTGATTAAATATACTAATTTAGTTATAACTTAATAGGAGTAATAAATAGAAAGATTTATAAATAAAAAACTTTTAAGATAAATATGACATACAAAAATTCAGCAATAAATCAAAGAAAAAAAGAAAAAACATTAAGAAAGTACATTATAGACAGCGCTTTAATTCTTGCAGCAGTAGGAGCAATAGGGTATGGGGGATATACTCTTTTCAATAAAGCTAATACTCAAGTTAATCTTGAACAAAGTAAATTAGAACAAACTCTAAACAAAGAAACTACAGAAGATAATAAATTAAGAGAATTAACAGGCGGTTATAATCCTTATTCAAGAGATTAAATGCACCCTCGAGGATTCAGTTCGCTTCGCTCTCGACTTCGTTTAATACAAAACCTATCTTGAAATTATTTTACATAAACCCACGGTTCGAATCTATGAGCTTGCGAGGATTCGAACCTCGATAAAAC
>CAZRAT010000002.1:0-3668 GCA_964598185.1 Candidatus Woesearchaeota archaeon
AAGATGAAGCTGAAAGCGACGAATGGAATGCAACGTTAAAACAAAGAATTATTTTGAAACAACTTGCACAACAACTTTAATAAATCCCATCCATAAAAAGAAATTTTCAAATCCATATAAAGATTACTTATGCCGACAAGAATTACCTAAAGATTTTCTAAACAAAATATTTATAAACTCTTTTAAATTTATTAATTTATGAAAGGTGATAAAGGACAAATTTATTTGATTACAACAATCATTATCATTGCTGTTGTTATTGGATTTGTTACGATTTCTAATTACGCGCAAAAACAAGATTCTGTAAAAATTTATGACTTAGGTGAAGAGTTAAACATCGAAGGAGAAAATGTTTTGGATTACGGAATATACAATGGACTTGATAAAGAAGCAACAGCAGAACTTTTAAGAAGTTTTATACAAGACTACTCAGAATACCTCGGGGAAGATATAGAAGTATACCTTATAGTTGGTGATGATGAAAGCCTAATTGTGATTGGCGAAGAAGAAGGACTAGAAGAAGATTTTAATATTACTTTCATAACTGGAAATGCTGCAAAGAATCTTAGAAAATACGCAAAAAAAACCTTTACCCCAACAGTTAGTTTAGAAGCTGGAAATAAAATAAAAGTTAAAATTAAGAATCAACATGATAGTGATAAAGATTATGAGTATGAATTTGAGCTAAAAAAAGGGGAAAATTTTTATTTTATAATTTCTCAAAAAGTTGGTGAGGAAACATATGTCACAACTAATTAAGATTTTTCCTAAAAAAAAAGGGGTTTCTCCTGTTATTGCCACAGTATTATTAATTGCCATGGTTATTGTTATAGGGTTGATTATTTTTTTATGGTTTAGAGGGTTTAATGAAAGCGCAATAATAAAGCTTGGAAAAAATGTTGAGCTTGTTTGCAACGATGTTGTTTTTAGTGCAACTTATGATTCTTCAACATTAAGTATTATTAATGATGGAACAGTTAGTATTTTTAATATGAATCTTAAAATTCTTAAAGCAGGAAGTCATGAAACAAAAAACTTAGGAGATTATGATTGGCCAGAAACTGGATTAGACCAAGGAGAAGTAACTTCTATTAATATAAATTTAGACGATGACGTTGAAGAAATAGTTTTAATTCCTATTTTAGCAGGTAAATCAGAAAAAGGAAATAGAGCTTTTGTTTGCAAAGAACAAAACGGAATAGAAATTAGTTTAATATGAAAAATAAAAAAGGGCTCTCTGCAGTTATCACTACATTAATTTTAATTGCCTTAACTATTTCAGCAATTGCAATTGTTTGGGTAACTGTATCAAATTTATTAACTGGCAGATTGGATGCAGCAGAATCTTGTATGAATATTTTTGACAAGGTTGAAATAAATGAACGCTATACATGTTACGATGCTCCTAATTTTCATTTTTCAATAAACATTGGAGATATAGAAATTGAAGAAGTTATTGTTTCGGTTTCTGGAGGAGCAATGACTAAAAGCTATATTTTAGAAAACAATGAAACAAATATTTCTGGTTTAGGACCTTATCCTGATACTTCTGGAGAAGTCAAACTTCCTGAGAAAAATTCTGGAAGGACATATGTTACAACTGATTTTCTTGCAATACCAGATTCAGTAAAAGTTACGCCAGTTGTAAATGGGAACCAATGCGAAGTTTCTGACTCTCTTCTTGAAATTTATTCTTGTTAATAAACTGTTTTTACAAAAACATTATAAAGTAAATTCAATAATTTTCATTTGCTCGTCGAACAAAAGATTCTCATAATAACATTTTCTCAAGGAAAATATTATAAAGTGAATTTTACTTAATGATTTATGAAAAGTGGTGTGTTAGAAAATCAAAGTAAAAAAGGACAAGTTTGGATTGAAACTGTAATCTATACTTCTATTGCATTGCTTATGATTGGGTTTGTTCTTACTTATGCAAAACCAGAAATAGAAAAATTACAAGACAAAGCGATTCTTGAACAGTCACTTGAAATGTTTAGAACAGTTGATAATACAATAAAAACAATCGGTGTTGCAGGGAATAAAAGATTTGTTGAAACTGGAATAAAAAAAGGCAGCTTGAAGATAGATGGAGAAAATGATAAAATTGTTTTTGAAATGGAAAGCATTTACGTTTATAGCCAGCCAGGAGAAGATATCACCGATACTATCGGAGGAAGAATAGTTAAACGTACTGAAAAAATTGGTTCATTAAACAAAATAAGTTTTACAATTGATTATTCTGTAGAAAATATAAATATAACTTATAACGAAAATGACGAATTCAAAACACTAAATAAGGCTCCGGCACCTTACAATTTGCTTATTTCAAACAATGGCAGAATTGATGGAAACACACTTATTGATATAAGTTTAAGGGGGTGAATTAAAATGGTTAAAACTTCAGATATACAAAATTATCCAAAAGTACAAATAGATTTCTCTCCAGAAATTCCTCCATTAAAAAAACTGATTGATAAAACAAAAGTTGACATTAGGTATTGTCTGATTTCTCCATTTGCTTTTGCTCATATTTATTGGGACCCTAAAATTTATGAACTTTTGTATAAAATTGAAGAACCAATATTGGATGAAAAGGAAAAAGAAGATAAAAAAGAGATTATTTCTGCTATGAGAAACATGATTAATTTTGATAGCATTGTTCAAAAAAATAATGAAGCCTTGTTGGAATATATTGACGAAAGGTTAAAAATCATCGCTACTGGACTTGGAATAAATATGTCTTATGAAAGTTACAAGAAAATTTATTATTACCTTTGTAGAGATTTCATAGGATTTAATGAAACAGAACCGTTGATAAGAGATTATTTTGTGGAAGATATAGAATGCAATGGTTCAAGTTCTCCAGTCTATCTTGTCCATAGAGTTTATAGAAATCTGAAGACAAATTTAATCTTTAATGATGCAGACTTGCTAGAAAACTTTGTGGAAAAACTTTCTCAACGATGTGGGAAATATATTTCTTATTCCAATCCCATATTGGACGGGAGCCTTCCTGATGGAAGCAGAGTAAATGCCACTTATACAAAAGATATCACGAGCAAGGGACCCACATTTACAATAAGAAAGTTCACAAAAAACCCGTGGACCCCGATTCAGTTGCTTGCATTCAACACACTAAGTCCAGAGATGCTTGCTTATCTTTGGTTATTAGTTCAACATAAAATGAATATTCTTATTGCTGGGGGAACTGCTTCTGGAAAAACCACCTTGCTTAATGCTATTGCGTTTTTTATTCCACAAGAAGCAAGGGTCGTTTCAATAGAAGACACAAGAGAATTAAATTTTGCCAGAGAAAACTGGCTTCCAAGCGTGGTAAGGGCTTCAACAGGAATAGAAAAAATTGGCGAGATAGACTTGTTCACTTTATTGAGAAGTTCTTTTAGACAAAATCCAGATTATGTGATTGTTGGAGAAGTTAGAGGAAAGGAAGCATATGTTTTGTTTCAGGGAATGGCATCTGGACACGCTTCTATCAGCACTATTCACGCAGACTCTGTTGACACTGTGATAAAAAGATTAAAGACACCCCCAATTGAACTTTCTCCAACATTGCTGAATGTCCTTGATTGTGTTTGCATCATGACTCACGCTATTGTGAACAAGCAAGAAACAAGAAAGTTAAAAGAGATGGTTGAAATAATTGA
>CAZRAT010000002.1:3768-56840 GCA_964598185.1 Candidatus Woesearchaeota archaeon
CTATTGTGAACAAGCAAGAAACAAGAAAGTTAAAAGAGATGGTTGAAATAATTGACGTAACTTCTGATGGAATTGCGAGGACAAATACTCCTTTTGTTTGGAATCCTTCTGATGACAGGTTTTATTTTAAAAAAGAGAGCAAAATATTCCAAAAAATTTCAAAAAGAACTGGCTTAAAAATTGAAGAAATTGATTTAGAATTCAGGAGAAGAATTCAACTAATCCATAAATTACATCAAAATAAAATTTTTAGTTTTAACAAAGTTCAAGGGATAATTAATGAATATTCTAAAAAACCAAAAGAAGTCTTGCAAAAATTTGGAATTGAATAATTTAGTAAATTCTCTTAATCAAAATATTTAATAATGTAACTTACTTGTTTTGGAGATGATAAAAAAAGAGGAGATTGTATTTCTTAACCAATTAATTAATACTCTTGAAGAAGCTGATTTAAAACTTGAAGAGAGTTATAATGAAAAAAATTATGAGAACTTTAATAATATGAAGAAATTAATTATGCAAATTCAAAATAAAATTTCAGGTGTGTTGAATGAATGAAGAATTAAAAAAAATAATTTTAGAAAAGAAGAATATTCTCAAAGAAATAAGTTCTTTTTCTGGAATATTAGAAAGAACCAAAGACCGTGAAGAAAGAAAAATGATTTCTTCGCAAATTTCTTTATTAGAGGATTTATTGAAGAAAAAAAATAATGATCTCCCTAAAATATTAAAGGAAATGTCCTTGTTAAAACCATTAACTGCTAAAAAAGAAAATGAAAATATTGAATCGGATTTAAAAAAAAGAAAACCTATTAAAGTTTCAAAAAAAGCCAAACTCCCTAGGGATTTTTTAGAACTTGAAAAAGAAACATTAAAACGGATTGGGCAAAAGGAAGAGAAAATTGTAGAAAAGAAAGTGAAAAAACCAAGCAAATATGTCAAGATGGCTAATAAAATTTTTCAGAAGAAATCAAAAACTCTTTCTAAGAAAAAAATATTTGACTTATTGAAAGTATCTCTTATAAAATCAAATATGCAATTTATTCCTTCAAATTATCTTTCAATAATTTTATTCACTACCTTGCTATCTGTTATTTTTAGTATATTTATTTTTGTATTTTTTTTATTTTTTAATTTTGGACCTGCACTGCCAATCATAACAAATGTTACTGAAGATATTGGGACAAGATTCTTAAAAACATTCTGGATTTTGATTGTTATTCCTATTGGAACTCTCATCTTCATGTACTTTTATCCTTCACTAGAAAAAAGCTCTATCCAGAATAAAATCAATCGTGAACTTCCTTTTGCAACAATTCATATGTCTGCGATTTCAGGCTCGATGGTTGAACCAAGTAAAATTTTTAGCATAATAAATTCAACAGGAGAATATCCTAACATTTCAAAAGAATTTACAAAGTTGATAAATGAAACCCATGTTTATGGATATAATTTAGTTAGTGCGATGAGAAATCTTGCGTTTAATAGCCCAAGTTCAAAACTCGCAGAATTATTTAATGGTTTAGCTTCCACAATAAGTTCAGGAGGAGACATTCAAGATTTTTTTGAAAAAAGGGCCCAAAGTTTACTCTTTGAATATAAAATTGAAAATGAAAAACACACGAAAACTGCAGAAACATTTATGGACATTTACATAAGCCTTGTTATTGCCGCCCCAATGATTTTTATGCTTGTGTTGATGATGATGAGAATAAGTGGATTAGGAATCTCTCTGAGCACGTCGATGATTAGTGTTATAATGGTCTCTGGAGTGGCATTAATAAATGTAGTCTTCCTGACATTTTTACATTTAAAACAACCAAACGAATAAAATGAATAACCCCCCCTAAAGGGTGAGGTATCAATAACTAAAAAATGTTAAAACTAACAAAACCAGGGTTGAGAAGAAGTAATGTAGTGCTGGACAGCTTCGGTGGTTGTGTTGCCGACGCTCCTAAAGAATTTTCCAGGGCTCCAAAAGTGTCCTTTTCTAAAGTGGTTTCTCAACCAAGGATGTTTTTTGAAAAGCTTAAAGGCGAAGTAGCCTTTAAACAATTGGAGAGTTTTGCTAACGCTCATGGTTGGGGGTATCTCAACAAACAGATGGACATGGTCAACAGCGACGTGAAGTTCATAAATCTTGAATCCTCATCGGTAAGCGACTTGCCTCAAGAAAAATTCACAATCCATTCTGAGCCCGTAAAACTTGAAAGGGTCTTTGACGTATTTAATTTTCCACACAAAGTGGAATGCGTTTTGTCCGAAGCTATGCTTCCTGGATTTCAAATCCATTTTTTATCTCCTAAGTCAGCGACGAGAAAGAGAGCTCATGCTAACTTGAACGTTTATTTCGAAGAGCCGAGTATCTCGGCTTTTCCTAATAGTCAAACAAAAGAATTAAATTTATCGGGAACGGCGATTCCTCCCTGCTTTAAAGCAGTGGTATCCTCGCCGGAGATGTAATGAAAAAAATATATTGGATCGGATTTACATTGTCGTTAATAGTCGTGATTTTTTCATTATTTTTTATTGGTACAAAATTTTTCTTTTTTATTTTTGGGGTTGGAATTTTATTAGGTGCTACTCCTTTTGTAATTTTAACTATTTATGAAACAAGGGTTGCAAATGAAAAAAGAGAGATGTTCTTAGAGTTTGCTAGAAATCTGGTTGAAAGTGTCCAAACAGGAATACCAATAAGTAAAAGTATAATTAATGTTAAAGGCAAATCTTATGGTGTATTGAGCGGAAATGTTGAAAAATTAGCCAATCAGATTTCCTTGGGAATTCCATTGAATATTGCTTTAGAAATATTTTCAAAGGACGTTAATAATCAAAACATTTCAAGGGCATTAAAATTAATCGGACAGGCAGAAAAAGCAGGAGGGGACATTGGCGAGATACTTGAAGCTGTTGCTGAAGCAGTTAATATGACAAATAAATTAAAAATAGAGAGAAAGGCAACAATATCAACATTAGTTGTTCAAGGTTATATTATTTTCTTTGTATTTATAGTGATTATTTTAATCATGCAATTCAAAATACTTCCGATGCTTTCTAATATAACTCTTGTTGAATCAATTGGGTCAGGTGAGACTATCGATCAGGAGACAATAGCTAATTCATTTTTGTATCTGCTTTTGATTCAGGGGTTTTTTAATGGTTTAACAATTGGGAAACTTTCCGAGGGGAATGCTAAATCAGGGATAAAACATTCATTTGCTCTAATGATACTTTCTTTCTTTGTTTCTATAGGGTCAGGAATATTTTTTGGATAGATTAATAAAGATTAATTATTTCTTTAGAAAATGAAGAGGATTTTTTTTCCAGAAAATAAAATAGGCTCACATGTTGGAGTTATTCTCTCTTTTGTAATCTTTGTAGTTTTTTTGACTTTTCTATATTCAACTATGGAGCCTCTAATAACAGTTAATGAAGACAAAGAATTCATGATGGACTATTTAGAAGCAGCATTAATTGAAAAACTTAATACAAATATGACAACACTTACAATAACTATTGCTAATTCGGTTAGCAAAGATTGTGTGGTTTTAGAGAACTTGATAAAAGACGACATAAATTTAAATTCCAAGATTATTGTAAAGGATTATTATAAAAATATTCTTTCTTCTTTTATTTCCGAAGAGAGCATTAGCAATTTAATAGTAAATAGAGATAGTTCGGATATTACTTTTTTGAAAATATATGGTTCAGAAGAATTGAAAAGTTTAACTCAGAATTCAGAAGGTTCATGTGCTTCATTAACACAAAATTATGAATATGAAATTAAATTATTAAAATCAAGTAAATATATTTCTAAAACAAAAGTTGAAGAATTAAATGAAGGTTATTCTGAAGCATATGAAACACTTAAAGATGAATTAAACCTTCCTGTGGGGAGTGATTTTGGGTTTGGATTCATTTATGATGATGAAACTGTTATAGAAACAGAAAGTAAAAATGTATCCAGAAGTGTTTATGCTAAGGAAGTTCCAGTTAGATATCTTGACCACGAGGCGAACATTTTATCAGGATATATAAAAATTAAACTATGGTAATAAATATAAGTTATCAAAAATTCTTATTATAAAATTTCTTAAAGAAAATATTATAAACTTAAAACATTAAATAAAGATTATGAATAAAAGAGTAAAATTAAAAATCTTTCACTACACCTTTCTTCCAGAAAGTCGTAAAGCATGGATAAAAATTTTTGAGGCGGTTATTGCAATATTACTAATAACAAGTGTTTTGCTTATAGTTATTGACCAAAGTATTGTTCAACAAAATGAAGATTCATTGGAAATTTATAAGGAAGAAATTTCAATTTTAAGAGAAGTTCAGTTGGATAACTCGCTTAGAGCAGACATTCTTGGTGTTGAATCCTTTCCAGTAAAGTGGGGGGATTTTAATTCAGCTGGTTTAACCTATGTTAAAGAAGAAATAATTTCAAATATTCCTGATTATCTTGATTGCAATGCAATGGTATGTGAAATGACTGATAATTGTATTTTAGATGAAGACTCAGGAAAATCAATCTATGCTCAATCAATTGTAATCTCTTCTAATCTTACAAAATATAGTTTGAGGCAATTAAAATTGTTTTGTTGGAAGATTTAATGAAATTCAAATTTTTAGAACACACATCAGATATAAAGTTTCAGGCATTTGGGAAAAGTTTGGAAGAAGTTTTTGCGAATTCTGCGTTGGCAATGTTCAATTCAATGTTTGAGGGGAAAGTTAAGAGAACTGAAAAATTTAATGTTGAAGCTGAAGGAAAAGATAATGAAAGTTTACTTTATAATTTTTTAGAGGAGTTGATAATTTTATTTGACGAGAAGCAATTTTTTTTAGCTGGAGTTGAAAAGGTTGAGATTAAAGATGGGAAATTGCAAGCAGAGGTGGTCGGAGACAAGGCAGAAAATTACAAAATTAGTCTTGATGTAAAAGCAATAACTTATAGTGAAATGTTTGTGAAGAAAATAAAAGATAAATTTGTTGCACAAGTTGTGCTTGATGTTTGATTTTGGGATTTAGATAAGTTGCTGGGAGTGAAGCACCATTAGTTTAAAGTATCAAAGGCAAAAACTTTATAATATCTGAAATTTTATTAGTTATTATGAAAGAGAAAGATAAAATTTTTATCAAAAAAATTAGTAACAATGAGAAATATAATGAATTGGATATTGAAAAATCTGAAATTTTTCTAAGAAATTTGCAAGAATTCATAGTTAATATTGGATTGGCTAAAGTTAGCAAAGGAGAATACGAATTTGATGGAAAATCATATGATATGGAAACATATTATACTTTATTTTATGAAGATCCAAAAGATGATTTTCAAACGAAAAAATTAACAATTGATAACTTTGGCGAAGGTGAAATTGTTAGATATTTTAATAAAGAACTTGAATTACTCATAATTTTTCTGAATAATAGAATAAAGCTAATTTTTTATTGTGATCTGAAAATTCGTGAAAAAATTATGAAGGCCTTATTGAAGTTCTGTAAGATTATGAATGTTGGTTCATAAAAAATAATAAAAACCCTTTCTTCTTCTTTATTATATGAAACCAAAAAAAATACAAAAGAATGTTTATGAAATTCCAAAACAAGGGAAGATGTTGGTTCCTGGAAGAATTTTCATTTCTGAAAAAATGGTTATGGAAGAAGAAGCCCTGAAACAAATTTCAAATGTGGCGCAACTACCAGGTATTTTAAAATATTCTATTGGAGTTGCAGATATGCATGTTGGTTATGGTTTTCCAATTGGTGGAATTGCTGCTTTTGACATGGACAAAGGAATTATTTCTCCTGGAGGAGTTGGTTATGATATTAATTGTTCTGTAAGATTATTAAAAACAAATCTAAAGAAAAAAGATGTTCTTTTAAAACAAAAAGAAATTGTGGAAAGTCTTTTTAGAAAGATTCCTTCTGGAGTTGGCAGGGGAAGCAGATTTCAAATTACTAGAAAAGAACTTGCAAAACTTTTAGAGCAGGGGGCAAAATATATGGTGGATAAAGGTTATGGGGAAAAACAGGATTATCTGCATACTGAAGAAGAGGGGTGTATGAAAGAGGCAGATGCTTCAAAAGTTTCAGAGCGTGCAATTAAAAGAGGTATTGGGCAACTTGGAACTTTGGGTGCAGGAAATCATTTTTTAGAAGTGCAATATGTTGATGAAATTTTTGATGAGAAAATTGCTAAAGTATTTGGGTTGGAAAAAAACCAAATTACGATAATGGTGCATTGTGGTTCTCGGGGTTTGGGGCATCAAGTTGCTTCTGATTATATTAAAAAAATGGAAGACGAATATGGAATAAAGAATTTACCAGATAGAGAATTAATTAATGCTCCGATAAAAAGCAAGTTAGGGAAGGACTATTTTTCTGCTATGGCTGCTGCTGCGAATTTCGCTTTTGCAAACAAGCAATTAATTACACATTGGATAAGAGAAGAAATGAAATATCTTTTTCCAAAAATAAAAATTGATGTTGTTTATGATGTTTGTCACAATATTGCAAAATTTGAAGAGCATGTTGTTAATACCATAAATGGCACGAGTGGGAAGAAAAAAATAGTTTGCGTTCATAGAAAAGGTGCGACGCGTAGTTTTGGTGCTGGACGAAAAGAAGTTCCTGAAAGGTATAGAAAAGTTGGGCAGCCAGTAATTGTTCCAGGGAGCATGGGAACGTCGAGTTATGTCCTGGTTGGGACAAAAAAAGCAGAAGAATTAACTTGGGGTTCAACGGTTCATGGGGCTGGGAGAGTTTCGAGCAGAAAGGCTGCTCTAAAAAAATTAAGAGGTGAAGATGTAAAAAAGAAATTGAACAAAATGGGAATTGAAGTTAAATCAGGAAGTTATAAATCATTAGCACAAGAAGCACCAGAAGTTTACAAAGATGTTGATGAAGTTGTAAAAGTTGTTGATGAATTAGGAATCAGTAAGAAAGTAGCGAGGCTGAAACCATTGTGTGTTGTTAAAGGGTGATATTAAATAAAATTATCTACTTAAAGAAAGAGGGCGAGTTTTCTACGAAAACAAATAGTCGGCTTTGCCGAAGATTTATTTATTGGACACTTTTCGATAAATTATTAAATCCCTATTCTTTTACTTTTTTAAGATGGGATTTTTTCAAAAAGTAAAAAACTTTTTTGCAGATGAAGAAGGAGAAGATTACTTTGGTAATCAATGGATTACTTTAGATATTTCTTTATGGTGTCCTTATTCAGAAATGGTTAGAATAAAAGAAGCGTTAAAACCTTATGCAGAGGAGTTAAATTGGAAAATTCATTCATGGGATGACACTAAGGATTTTGATGAAGAATTTGAGGATTTCGGTAGCGAATTGTTTAAGGATTTCAAGAAAGAAAATTTCAAAGATAAAAAAAATACTAGCGTAAGTGTAAATATGTATCCTGATGGAAGACTAACTCCTGATGAATTTTCAAAACTTAGAGAGAAAATTGTGAGTTTGGTTTATGCAATGCATAGAGATTTAATTTATGGAGGAGATGATAAAAAAGCTCAAAAAGAGTTCAGGGAAACAATTAACATGACTTATTCAAGAGCAGAAGGGCATACTCCCAAAAGAAGTGACTGGATTGTTAAACAATCTGTCGGTTTTTTAAATATAGGATATCCATTAAATAAGAGATTAAATTTTGAAAAGAAAGATAAAGAAAAGGCACTCAAAATTTTTGGTAGAACGATTGAAGAAGATGTTAAATCTATTTTTGCCGAAGAACCAAAGAAGAAAGCAAAAAAGAAGCCTTCTAAAAAATCAGAAGATGAAATGGATAAAAGTTTTGAAGAGGCTCATAAAAACATGCGAAAAGAATTAAGAGATTTATTTGGATTTGACATTTAATAAAATATATAAAATAAAAACCTTCTCTAATGTTATGTCAAATGCAAGATTAATATTATTTGTGCAAACATTAGTCTTTTTTGTTTTAGGGATTTATCTTTCTATTCAGGGAATTCCTTCTGATGAAAATTCTGCAACTCTTTATGCAGGAGAACAAATAATGGATTCTTTGGCAGACGTTTCGGATAGCCCAGAGGTAGACAAAATTACAAATGACATGAAAAGCAATTTTAGATTATTTGGGAATTTTCTAGTGATAGCAAGTATATTAGAATTAATTGGATTGTTTATTTCTTTATTTAAGCGATAGTTTATATATTTACAAAAGTGCCCAACTTCTTTTTTAGAAAAAAAGAAACAAAAAAACGCTCTCTTTCCAAAACTTCTTAACCTCTATTCTACCTTAATCTCAAAGTTTCTAATCCCCTCGGAACATTTGTTTCAACTCTGTTTAGTTTGTAAAGTGAAGAAGCCAAGTCTAATGATTTTGAAATTTCGCCGTGGTTGATTATTATTCTTTTTGGTTTTGGTCTCATGTTATTGAAAAAAGAAATTATCTCGTTTCTTCCAGCGTGAGGAGATAAACCTGTTAACAATTCTATTCTCATATTAACATCAACTGTTCTTTTTCCATCCTGGTCTTCAATCACAACTGTTCTTTCTCCATCTTGAAGTCTTCTTCCAAGAGAACCAGGTCCTTGATAACAACTCATTATCATTAAATTATTTTCATTCTCTGAAAATTCTTTGAAATATTCAACTGATGCTCCGCCTACAAGCATACCTGAAGTTGCGATAACTATGCAAGGCCCGCCTTCTATAACTTCTTTTCTTTCTTGAGGAGAACCAACTCTCTTGAAAATATCTGATAGGAAGGGATTTTTATCTTGAAAGATTGATGATTTAATCTGACTACTTAAAAAATCAGGATAAGCTGTATGAATTGCATTGATGTCCCAAATCATACCGTCGATATACATTGGCACGTTTGGCAGTTCGCCTTGTCTTATTGCTTCTTCAACTCTAAGAATTGTTTCTTGCGCATGCCCTAATCCTAATTCTGGGATAAGCACTTTTCCTTTTCTTTCAATTGTATCTTTAACCATTTTAATAAAAGTTGCTTCTGTTTCTTTTCTTGGAGGAAGAATATCATCTTTTGAACCATAGGTTGATTCTGTAATTACTGACTCAACTCTTGGGAAAGTTGTTATTGCAGGGTCAAGCAACCTTGTTTTAGAATATTTATAATCTCCAGAATAAAGTAAATTATGTGCTCCGTTTCCTATATTTAGGTGCGCCATTGCACTACCAAGCACATGACCTGCATTATAAAAAGTTAATCTTATGTCGGGAGTTATATCTGTAACCTCGTTGTAGTTCAAGCAAATACTGTGCTTTACCATGTCCTTAATATGTGTTGAGTCAAACAATGGCTGTGCTGCCTGCTTGTAAGCAACGCCAATAAAATCCAAAGATAACAATGCGGCAATATCTCTTGTTGGAGTTGTCATGTATACTGGTCCTTTGTAACCCATTTTGTACAAGTAAGGCAAAAGCCCGACGTGGTCAAGGTGCGCGTGGCTTATTATTACTGCGTCAAGTTGTGCTATGTCAAATTCTGGGACATCTAAAACAGGAAATTTTTCTTGCCCATGTGAAGCAACATCTACTCCACAATCAAGAAGAACTTTTGAATTAGGTGTTTGCAAAAGAATACAGCTTCTTCCAACTTGCCTTGCCCCTCCTAAAAAAGTCAGTCTAACCCACTCGTTTGTTTTTTCAGGATTCCACTCCTTGTAAATTTTTTGCCCAACTGAATTAAGAAATTTCCTTCGATAATTATTATTTGCATAAAGCACTTCTCTAATATTCTCAGTTATTTTACTTTTTATTGCAGGAGACCTTTGAATTTGGGGAATCCATAAAGTTTTTTGTTTTATTTCTTCCAAAATAGAACCTTGCTTTCCTATAACCATTCCTGGTTTTTTTGCTTCTATTACAACTATGCTCCTATGAAAATCAAAAATGACATTTGTTATTTCTGCTTCTTCTGGAACAATCTTTTTTATTTCTTGCTCGGTTAGCTCCTGGTCCATAAGAATTTTTTGGTCTGCTCTTAATTCAACTCTTTTTTTTATTTCGTTAACTATTTCTTTTATTTTTCCTCCATCTTCTTTGAAAAACTTTTCATTATTAGTATAAAGAACTATGTTTGCTCCTTCAAATCCAGCGTCGGTGATATCTCCATGAAGCTGTTCTATTATATTCTTTAGAATGTCTACCATTTTATTTTAAAATTAAATTTATTGGTCCTTATATTCAGGTTTTATTTCCTGACTAACTACTTTTTTTATTCCCTCTTTTGTTATTGTGAAAACATCTATTCCATCTCCGGATGCAGAATCTCTTTGAATCGAAGATTTTAAAGATTCTTTTGCAAGTTCAATTCCTTCTTTGATAGACAAACCTTTTTTGTATTGTCTTTCTAATAAACCTAAAACATAAGGCATTCCTGAGCCAATACTTGCAGTATATTCTTCAACTTCTTTTAAGAATCCACCAGTTATCTCATATAATCCAACAGTTCCGTCTTCATCAAATCCTGCTAAAATAAATGCGCTATCTGTAACTTGAATATTTGAAAGTAAGGAGGCAGATTGTTTTATGCTTGGTCTTTTTCTTGATTTTAATTCTTTTAATTTTAATTCTGCAACTAATAATTTAGAAACTTTCTGGGTTTCTACAGCAGAACCACATCCTGCAAAAACAAGATAATCATTAATTGTTTCTACTTTTCTAGAGTCTTTATGAAAAATTAAACCATGTCCTAGAGAAGTTCTTCTATCTGCAGCCATCACAACTCCGTCTTTGCAAACAATTCCCAGAATAGTTGTTCCTGTTTTCAAGATTGATTTTTTTAATTCTTCATCCATTTTTAATCAGAATAACCTAATAATTTATTAGAACTTTATGAAAATATTTAGGAAATGGGTTATTTAAAGTTTTTGGTTAGTTTTTTAAATTAAGCTTTCTAATAAAAATTATGGAGATTCAAGAATTTGAAAAAAATCTTAGAGAAGTTTATGATATTTCAGATAGATATATGTTAGAAACAATGTCTTATTTTTCAGTAATTAAAAAGGAAAATGAAAAAAAAGCGTTTATTGATGAATTCCTTAAATCTCAAAATTTATCTATAAATAAAGAATCAAGATTTGCGATTGTTAAAAAACTAGTTTTTTTGAAAAATGATTCTATTTTACAATTTTTAAAAAAAGAAAAAATTTCTGAAGAAAAAATTTCTGAAATTAAAGAAAATGCTTATCTTTGGGTAAAAGATTTTTATGAAAAAAATTTTAAAAAAATGATTGAAGAAATTGAAAACAAAAAATTATTAACGCCGTTTTATCTTGAAATTTTAAAAGGAGTCCATGATGTTGGAAAAGAAATGAACCTATTTGAGATTTCTTGGAAAAAACAAATTCAAAAAATAAAGAAAGAATTAGAAGAAAAATTTGAAAACCAAGAAAAGATAATGAATTATTTAAGAGAAAATAACCTTTTAGACAAAGGGCATTATGGTCTTGAAGCAGACAGGTGTTATTCTGTTCTTGTAAGCAAAGAAGGAAAATATTTAAGAAAATCTTATTTTGAAGCATTTGAAGAAGTGGAAAAAATTATTCTTGAACTGAAAAAATTCAAAGAGAAATTATTGAATTTAGAAGACAAAATTTATCATAAAAAAAAAGAATACCTTGATTATCTTGAATCTTTAATTGTTGCTTTTTCAGAAAAAAATCCAGATAATTTAGTTGAAAAATGGTCAGAGGTGGATTTTTATTGGATGAAGATTACAACTCCTTTTCAAATTGGGCACCCTCTAGAATATTATGATGATAAATATAGAAAATCTGTTTCAATAGAATGGGATTTGAGATTTCAAAATTTTGTTTTGCCTAAAAGTAAAGGAGTTAAAAAAATAAAAAAGATGTATGAACAATTTTTTGAAAAATTTGGAAAAGAAAATTATAAAGAAATTTATAAAAAATCCACGCAAAATTTAGAAAAAATTCAATTGTATTTATCTAAATATTTTTTATTTTATGGCTCTAATTTGGATGGGCTTTCTTTAGCACAAGTTGTTCCAAATGATTTAGAAATAAGCAATATTTATGGAAAGAAAATTTTTGGATTTTCAGATACAGCACTTAAACAAGCAAGAGAAACACCTTTTACAAAGTTAGCTAAAGAAGTTTTTGAAGAAGATTATATTAATGAATCTCGAAAATTTTTATTTAATGAAACAGAAAAATGGCATAAAGTTTATGATTTAGAAACAATCGGGCATGAATTTGGACATATTCTTTGGATAGATGATGACACTGAAATTTGTATGAACAAAACAGGGAATTTCAAAAATATTGAGGAATTCAAAGCAACAATGGGAGGATTATTGAGTTTTTTTATTAATGCAGAAGATAAAAATTTAAGAAAAGAATTTTTAAGAAATGTTCTTTCAAGAGCTATTGGAGTAATTGCTTGGAAAGAAAATGAAGAAACTCGTTCTTATTACTGCGAGGGGTTAATTCATTTAACTGGTTTTTTCGAAAGTGGAATTTTAAGTTTTAATGGAGAAAAAATTATTTTGGATTTTAATTCAGAAGAAAAATATCAAAAATTGAAAAAATGGCATTTTGAAACTTATGAAAAGTTAGCAAGGCATTATCTTGAGAAAAAAGATGCTTCTGATTTTTTAAATCAGTATTTAGAATATTTTGAAAAAACTTATGTTCCAAAGAATAAAAAAATTAGAGAAATGGCTGATTTCTTTTACAAAAAATATCAAGAATTTGGGAATATAATTGACGAGTCGGTTTCTAAAGAAGATTATATTGAAAAATAAAATTTCTATTCCCTCTGACTAATACCATTAACTTTCTTAAACCGAATAACATTTTCAACAAAGCTTTCTATTTTTTGCTCGTGGCTCACAATTATTAATTGCTTGACATTTAATTGCTGCAAAACATCCCGAATTTTATCTAGTTGCTGTTCTGAAAATCCGTCTGTTGGCTCGTCGAGGATTACAATGTCTCTTGTTTTGATTTTGCTCATTAAAGAATTTATTACTTGATTTAATGCGAGCCTGTATGCAAGAGCGACAGCGGTTCTTTCCCCGCCTGAAAGATAAGCATAGTCAATTTCGTAATCTTGGTATTCTATTATTGGTGTGAAGTCGTCTGTTAAACTAACGTCAAATGAATCTGAAACTAGCATACAAAACCACTCGTCGAACAATTTTGAGAATTCTGCTTTAAGTTTAATCATTACGTTTTTTTCAATAAGAGAAACAAAAGAAGAAAATTCTTTGGAGAGCCAGGTTTCAAGTTCAGTAAGATAATTCAACTGCCTTCTTACTTCCTCGGCTTTTTTTATTTTTTCTTTTGCCTCCTGTATCTGAGCGGAAAAAACTTCTATTTCCCTTTTCAATTCTGCAACTTTTATTTCTGAACTTCTTTCTTCTCTGAAAGCATCTTCAAATTGTTTTTGTTTGGAATCAAACAAACTATCAAACCTGCTTAATTCAAAAACAGACTGGTTCAAAATTTCAATATGCTTGTCCAAAATTTCAACATCTCTTTCAAAAGAAATATTTAAGTTTTTAACTTCGGCTAGCCGTAATTGTTTTTCGGTTATCCCTTGTAATTTTATTTCAATCATTTTTAATTCAGTGGTTTCTTTTTCTTTAGAATAAATTTCTAAATCAACTATTTTTATTTTTTCAGAAATTTGTTTTTTTCCTGATTCTAATAATTCTAATTTTTCCTTATTCTGTGAAAAATCATTATGAATTTTGTTCAAAACATTTGCCCTATAAACAGCCTCAACTTCTTGTAAACATGTAGGGCACACCTCGAGACTTGAAATTTTTTGTTCTAATTTTCTTGACTCTTCATTTTTTAAGTTTAAAGAATTTATTTGTGAACTAATTAGTAAATTATCTTGATTGAATTTTTCTTTTTCTTGTTTTTTGAATTTTATTTCATTTTCAAGATTCAAGATTTTTGATTTGTCAAAAAATAATTTGTTCAATTCTTCAATTTGGTTCTCCAACCCCACAACTAACTTTTTATTTTCTGATAAATTTTCTCTCTTTGCAGAAATCATTAATTTTGTTTTTTCAACTTCTTGTTCAAATTTATTTTTTTCTTCTTTTTTTTCAGAAATCCCTTTTTTTTCTTCTTCAATTTTTTTCCGGTTTTCTTTTTTTAATAAAAGATCTTCTTCAATAAGCACAAGACTTTTTTGTTTTGATTCAAGTTCATTTTCTTTTGAAATTATATCTTGCTTATCTAATTCAAGGGCCTCTGTAAAACCCTGTTTTATTCTTTTTTCTTCTCTTATTTTCGAAGCCAAAATTGCCGTATTTTCCAAAACCGTTTTATATTTATCAATACCAAAAACATGCCTCAAAGTGTTCAACCTTGTTTCGGAATCCTGTAAAATTATTTGTTTCATCTCTTCTTGAGGAGTGTAAACCGTGAACTTATAAAGGATATTTTGTTTTTTGGAAAATTCTTTTGGGTAATCTAAAAGTTCGAGTATTCTATTTTTCAATTCTGTAACCGATAGTTCTTTTTTTTTATTGTCGACGGTGATTGCACAATAATCTTGAGAAATTGATTTTGATGACTTTTTTAAAGTTCTTTCAACAATTACCTTTTTTCCGTCAACTTCAAATTCCATTATAACCCCTCCTTGTTTTTCTTGATTTCTTAAAAGTAAAGAACCTCTTTGTCCTGGCTGTAATCCAAATAATGCGAATTCTATTCCTAATAAAATAGAAGTTTTTCCAGAACCAATATCTCCTGATAATAATGTTGAACCTTCTGTGAATTCTACTTCTTGGTGTTCGTAGCTTCTTATATTATTTAATGTGATTTTTTTTAATATCATTTAAAATTTCAAAATTTTTTTACTTTCTTCTAAAATCCGATTTGTAAAACTCTCTGATGTTTCGCCTTCTTGTTTTTCAATGGAAAGAGAATCAATTAATTGAGGTATTAATTTATTAAAGTCCGACGGGTTTTGTTCTGAGTAAACTTTTATTGTTTCCTCTTCGATGTTTTCTGAATCCTTTATCTCTATTTCAAATTCAACTTCTTTTGCTTTCAAATCGTGTGTGTTTCTCAAAATAAAGTATGCATTTTTGGATTTTACAAATTCTTCTATCTGTTGAAATTTTATGTCTGAATTTTTACCTGCTTCTAATTCCCCCTTAACCCTGAGAAGAATTATTTTGTCTTCTAAATCTTTCTCGTTTAATTCAGAAATTATCTTCTCTGTTGCAGTAATAGCATTTTTAATTTCAATGTCCAATAAAACGACTTCCTTAATTTTTAGTTCTATTTTTTGGAGAGGGTTTTGTGATTCAGTGTCTACGATGTAGAAACTTCCGTATTTTAAATCTTCAAGTTCCTGAAAATTATTTGGGAAGATTGGACCAGGATAAACAAAATTTTGGTATTGAAAATCAATATGCAAATGCCCTAATGCGTAGTAATCTGCTTTTGGTAGTAATTCTGTTTCTATGGAATCAATAGGTAATGTTCCTTTTGCTTTGTCAATTGTTGTATGAAGCATAAAAATCTTGAACATTCCAGGGGCTTCGTTTAATTTTATTTTTCTTAAGTCAGGTATTTCTAAACTTGATTTTTTTCCGGGGTAACCATAAAGAGCTATTCCTTCGTGAATTGTCGGGTTTAAGATTATTGAATTTTCTGTTTCCTCAAAGTCAGTTATGTTCTTGCAAAATCCTGCTCGTTCCAAAACATCCAAAAAAGTTTTTCCAGAAATAGAGTAGTCGTGCGAACCAGCAATAAGAAAGCAGGGTATTTTTGCTTCTTTTAGTTTTCTAAATTCTGTAAATGTTTCTTTTAGAATTTCTATTGGAGGATAGGCAGAATCAAATAAATCTCCTGCGATTAAAACAAAATCCAATTTTGAATTTATGCAGGTTTGAATTGCTTTTCTAAACGACTCAAAATTTAAATCTTGCAATGGCTGTTGCTTCCATCCTCCTAAATGAACATCAGCTATATGTGCAAATCTAACCATCAAAATTTTAGAGAGACGGAATATATAAAGATAATTGTGGTAAATTTAATAGATTGTAACAATTGGATAGTAGTTACAATGGGAAGGTTTAAATAGTTTTGATTCTCATGTAATTTATGAAAAAACTAAAAATATTGGTTGTAGATGATATGCCAGAAGTTTATCAACGAATAGAAAATTCACTAAACAAAGTTTGTAAACTTGGATATGCTAATACGCTGGAAGGAGGGTTGGATGAGATTAGACAAAATTCTTATGATGGTGTTATTACTGATTTTGATTTAAATGGTTTTGATTCAATTGAAATAATAAAATCTTCTAAGGATAAAGGATTACCAGTTATTGTTATGAGTAAAGAAAATGTTAAAGAAAAAGTAATGAAAGAAGGGGCAGATAAATTTATATTTAAGAAAGATTTATTTAAAGAACTTGAAACATGTGAATTAAATTTTTTTAAAAGTTACAATGAAAGATAAAAAAGATATGTCAGAAAGGTTAAAGTATTTTAAAGAACAACACAATCAACAATCTAATCGTAAAGAGTTTTATTCTGAACAACTTCTTGAAATTAAAAGATTATTGGAATTAAATGAAAAAGAAATAAAATATAATGAAGGCTGGATAAATTTTCATGCTAATTCAATCGACGATCATAAGAAAAAAATTGAAGAAATATCTGATTTGGATGAGAAGATATATCAAGAAGAAAAATTAAAATTTCATAAAGAACAAATAGATGAACACCATCAGAAAAATATTGAATACCATAATAAAGAAATAGAATCTTTGAAAAAAGAGATTGAAATATTTGGGGATGGAATTATGAGGTGTGAAAAACAGATTGAGTTTATCAATAAAAAAATAGAAGAAAATATTATATAAATAATTCCAAAACACACAACTTTTCAAAAAACAATTTCTCACAACCAATTTCTTTTTCCTTGTAACCTAATTCCTTAAAATTAATTTCTTCTGAAAGTGAACTTGTAATTAAAAATATTTTTCCTTCTTGTTCGAGGTGATTCTTTGCCTGCTTAAGAAATTCATTTATTATTTCGTTTCCTTTTTTTCCTCCTGTTGTCTGAAGTTTAGAATCTTTTGGTTCTCTTTTATCTTCAGGTAGATAAGGAGGGTTGAAAATAATTAAATCATATTTGCGAGGACACCCATGGTTTCCTTCGCTTAACCTTCCTTCTTTGTTCTGGTAAGCGATTTCTTTATTGCAATCCGATTGAAATCGCGTATCAAAATTTTCAAAGAGATTAGATTGTGTACAATGAAGTCCAAGAAAATTACATTTGTCAACCGCTTTTTGATCAATATCTGATGAAAAAATGTTTTCTTTTTTGATTCCAGATTCAAGAGCTGTTTGTAAATTTATTCCTGAACCTACACCTATTTCTAAAAATTTCAAATCAGGCTTTTTTTCTAATAATTCTGGAAGTTGTTGTTTTAAAATTCTTGACATAAGAAAAGAATCTTCAGAAGGTTGGTAAATTTTAGACATTTTAGTTAAAAGAATTATTGAAAAACCCTATTAATTCTTCCTTAAATAAAAAAATGCCAATTAAAATTCCAAGCAAGATAATTAACAAAATGATCAGAAGGATTACCATTATTCTATTGAATTTTTTTGGAGCACCATAATTTGAAACTTCTGGAGTAGTTTTTGGTTGTTGGAAATTTTTTTGGGCGCCGTAATTTGAAACTTGTTGGGTAGTTGTTAGTTGTGGAGGGGGTTTTTGTATAACTTTCTTTACTGGTTTTGCTACGGCAGTTTGTACTTGTGTAACAACTTTTTGAGCATTCATTTGCTGTAATGCTGCTGCAGCTTCTTCAATATCATTTTTTTTATAACCTGCATTATAAAAAGTCATCATTGCTTTTTTTAGAGTTTCCCCTCTAATTAATGCTAATCTTAATCCTCCAAGAATATCTTCTCTCATTCAAAATAACCTCCAAAATTTTTTTTAATAAATGGGAAGTTTATATTCACTTTTACCATTTTATAATTTCAACTTCTGACCGTCTTGCATCAAGTGACATTGTTTGCCTATATCATAACCCATTTCTCTTGCAAGTTCAATCATAGGAGTTAGTTGTTGTGTTGAACCATGGGCAGGAATTATGTGCTCAGGATTTACTATTGAAATTAAATCTCTTAAATCTTCTTTTCCTCCATGTCCTGAAACATGAACCTTGTCAAAAATTCTAACCCCTGATTTTTTTAATCTTTTATCCAACTGTCCTTTGCTTGCTATGTTTACTGGTACAGGAATTGTTTTTGACGCGAAAATTATATTATCATTTTGTGTAAATTCAAAAGGTAATTGTTTTCTTGAAAGCCGGTCCAAAATACTTCCTGACTCTCCTTGATGACCTGTACAAATAACTAAAGAATTTTCCCTATCTTTGCTGACTTTTTTTAAAATTGCTTCCACTTGTCTTTTATAACTTCCAATATAAATATCTTTATGGTAAGGACACATATTAACTTCTTTTGCAGCTGAAAGATATTTATTCATGCTTCTCCCAATAACATAAACTTTTCTGTTAAGTTTTTTTGCATAATCAACTATGCTTTTTATCCTTGCTATATGTGAAGAAAATGTTGCGACAAAAATTGCGGATTTCTGGTTTTCGACTGTCATTAAAACTTCTTCTACCATTGCTCTTGCGATTTTCTCGCTTGGAGTTTTTCCCTCTGAACCAGAATAAAGTGAATCCACCACCAAAGCCTTTACACCTTGTTTTGCAATTCTTTTTAGTGCTTGATAATTTGGAGGTAACCCCATAACAGGAGTGTTGTCCATTTTGAAATCATTTGCATACAAAACAATTCCTTCTGGAGTGTGCAAAGCCATCATTGAAGTTTGTATTGTAGAGTGCGTGGCATTAATGAATTCAACTTCGTAGTTCCTTTTTCCTTTTATAGTATAAGTAGAATTAGGGTTAACTGCTTTTATCTGATTTGGAATTTTTATTTTATCGTCCTGCAGGATTTTTTTCAGGACAGTTGTTGTGAAAGGTGTTCCAACAACAGGGGCTTTATACCTATAACCTAAATATGGAATTGCCCCAATGTGATCTAAATGCGCGTGCCCTAAAAGAATTGCCCTAACTTTGTTTCTTATTCCAAATTTATCTAAAATTAAATCATTTGGTAGTGCTCCAATGTTCCTTAATTTTTTTTCAGAGGGTATTGTTTGTCTTTCTTCTTGTTCTTGTAATTCAATAAGTGCAGGCAAGTGAACTCCTGCATCAAACATAACTGCATCATCCCCCATATCTACTACAGTCATATTTTTTCCTACCTCATTAAATCCACCAATAGTATGTATTTCCAATTTTTATTTTCCTCTTTTAATTAATTAGAATGTTTGGTTTAAAAATGTTTCAAGAGAACAATAAAAATATAAAGTCCTCTTGAGATAAATAATTATGAAATCACTTAAACCATCTGCTCGGGAAAAGAAAAGATATCTTCTTATTAAAGGAAAGAATTTGAAAACAAATATTCAGAATGCGATTTTGGATTTTATTGGGTTTTTGGGAATGTCAAAATGCGGTTTGAGTTGGATTAAAAGTGGAAAGGATTCAGCGGTTATTTGTATAAATCGCGAGATGGTTGATTCTGTTCGTGCTGGGCTTTGTGTTTTTCCTGAAAAAATAAGTGTTGAGAAAGTTAGTGGGACCTTAAAGGGGTTGAGGAAGAAATAAAGTTTTTCCACCAAAAACCTTTTAAATTGATAATATTTCTAAATTTGGTAGAGAAAAAACAAGATTAAATATTATAATTTCTCAATAATAAAATGGATATGCCAATAGATATGCAACATCAAGCAATGGGTTATGACAGAACTGCGACTATGTTTTCGCCAGAAGGTCATTTGCTCCAAGTAGAATATGCAGAGAAAACAGTGCGACTTGGGAGTTCAAGTGTTGGAATGAAATGTTCTGACGGGGTGTTTATAATTGCTGACAAGAGAATAAAGGATAAATTAGTTGTTCAGGCGTCTGCGAATAAGATTCACGAAATTGATTCTCATATTATTGTAAGTGTCGCGGGAATTATTGCAGATGCGCGGGTTTTGATTGAAAGAACGCAGGTTTTGGCACAGCAACACAGAATAACTTATGATTCTGCTATAGAACCTGAATTAATTATCAAAGAAATTTCAAATATACAACAGCAGTTCACGCAATATGGTGGCGCAAGGCCATTCGGGGTTTCCCTAATGGTTGCAGGAGTTAATAATGGAACGCCTATGCTTTATGTGAGCGATATTACAGGGAATTATTTTTCTTACTATGCAAATGCCATTGGAGAAAATGATGATAAGCTGAGAGAGAAATTAAGAGAAACATACAAACAAGACCTGACAATTAAGAAAGGCATAAAACTTGTTTTGGAAATATTTGAAGAAATTCAAGGAAAAGATTTTGACATTGAAAGATTTGAATTAGGTTATATTGAAGGCGAGGAAGGTAAATTAAAAAAATTAGAAGGGGAAAAGATAAAGGAAATTTAAAATGAGAGAAGAGATAAATGAACATCATTTTAAAATAACTTATGAAGATATCTTGGGAAACAGAAAATATATTAGAGAAGAAATATATAATCCTCTTGGGTTGGCCTGGGTAAATCTTTTTTTTGAAGATAATTCTCCAAAAATTTTTAAAAAATTATCTAAGAAATTAAATTAAAATGACACAAAGTAAATATAAAATTTTCATTGCACAATTATGTAAATTAATTGGAGTGGCATAATGACGCAAACATTAGCAAGAATAAAACAAGCAGGAAAGAACTTTGAGATATTGGTTAATTTAGATGATGCCTTGAAATTTAAGAAAGGTGAATCTGATTTTATTGAGGCTGAGGGAGACAAAATTTTTACTGATTCAAAAAAAGGCGAGGTTGCGTCTGGTGCTGATTTGCAAAGTGCGTTTGCCACAAAAGATGTTAAGGAAATTGTTGAAAAGATAATTAAGAATGGTGAGGTTCTTGTTACGCAGGAGCAAAGGAGTGCTGAGCAGGAGCAAAGGTTTAAACAAGTTGTTGATTTTCTTGTGAGTAATTCTGTGGATCCTCAAACTGGGAATCCACACACAAGCGAAAGAGTTAAAAACGCTCTGAAACAATCTCATGTTAACATAAAGAATACAAACGTAGAAAACCAAATTAAAGATATTCTTTTAGAAATAAGTAAAATTATTCCGATTAAACTTGAAACAAAGAAAGTCAAGATAACTGTTCCTGCAATTCACACAGGAAAAGCTTATGGAATAATAAGTCAATACAAAGACCAAGAAAAATGGCTTGACGACGGAAGTTTGGAAGTTGTTGTCGAGGTTCCTTCGGGAATAATCATGGACTTTTATGACAAACTAAATTCAGTTACGCATGGAAGTGCAATAACAGAAGATATAAAACAATAATAAAATGACAGAAAGAAAAATAATAATACCTGGAGAAAAGATTGTTGATAGCGGAGATTTTTTGCCGGGCGAGGGAACAGAAAAGAGGGATGACGGGATTTATGCTTTGAGATTTGGGCTTGCTGAAACATTGGATAAATTAGTTAAAGTTATTCCGTTGTCAGGAGTTTATAGTCCGCGAAGAGGAAATGTTGTTATTGGTAAAGTTGAAGAAATTACTTTTAATGGATGGATAATTAATATTAATGCTTCTAGGACTGCGTTTTTGTCTTTGATGGAAGTTCCGCGATATGTGAATAAGGACGAGCTTGATGAAGTTATGGATATCGGGGACATGGCAGTTGTTAAAATTTGGGGAATAAATAAACGAGGAATTGATGTGAGTCTTAAATCACGGGGGCTTGGTAAGATTGAAGATGGAATAATTATAGAAGTAAATCCGCACAAAGTTCCGAGGATTATTGGTAAAGAAGGTAGCATGATAAAATTAATAAAAGATAATACAAAATGCGATATTGTTGTTGGACAAAATGGTTTGATTTGGATAAGTGGCGATAAAGTAGAAGAAGAATTGTCGGCCAAAGAAGCAATTTTGCATGTGGCTGAAAAATGTTTTGTGAGTGGTTTGACAGAAGAAATGGAGAAATATTTTAAGGGGGGGAAGAAATGACTTGTTTAGAAAATTCATGTGGAGAGTGTTCAGGATACCAAACCTCTGGGACAAATTATGGATCCCAATACGAAGATGAAGAAGATACAAATAAATATGCAAGAAAACAAACACAATATTAAAATGGCAGAAATAAAAAGACAAAGTGGAAGAAAAGCCGACGAGATAAGACCGATTAGTGCAAAAGTTGGAATTATTCCGAATGCAAATGGAAGTGCAATGTTTCAATCAGGAAACACAATTGCGATTGCAGCGGTTTATGGGCCAAAAGAGCACCATCCTAGAAATCAGAGAAATCCAGCAAAGGGAACTTTGAGATGCACTTACAACATGATGAGTTTTTCTGTAACAGACAGGATAAGACCTGGACCAAACAGAAGAAGTACTGAAATAAGTAAGATTACAGAATGGGCTTTGGAGCCTGTTGTGATGTTAGAAGATTATCCTGGAATGGTTGTTGATGTTCATATTCACATGACTCAGGCCGACGCTGGAACAAGATGCGCAGGAATTAACGCGGCTGCAATGGCTTTGGCACACGCAGGAATCCCAATGAAAAACATGGTTTCAAGTATTGCTGCAGGAAAACTTGACAAAACAATTGTTTTGGACTTGGACAAATACGAAGATTCAGAGTTTGAAGACGGCGAGGGTTCAACAGACATTCCAATTACTTTTACAAATGATGGAAAGTTAACTCATATTCAAGTTGATGGGCATATTACAACAGAGCAATTAAAACAAGCTATGAAAATGGCAAGAGAAGCAAGCAAGAAAATTTATGAAGTCCAGAAACAGGCTTTGAAAGATAGTTTAGTAGGAGATTTAAAATGATTGAACAAACAACATCAAATATAACAAAGAAAAGAATTCAAGAATATTTAGAACAAGGTAAAAGATTTGATGGTCGAGAACTTAATGAATTTAGAGATTTAAGTATTGAAACAGGTGTTTCAAAAAATGCTGATGGTTCTGCGAGAGTAAAAATTGGAAACACAGAAGTTTTGGTTGGGGTTAAGATGAATGTTGGAACTCCTTATTCTGACTCTCCTGGAAAAGGAAACATGATGGTAACTTCTGAATTGCTTCCATTGAGTTCTCCAAGGTTTGAAAATGGCCCGCCTAAATTTCCTGCAATTGAGGTTGCAAGAGTTATTGATAGAGGAATAAGGGAATGTGGATTTATTGATTTTGATAAGTTATGCATTAAAGAAGGGGAGAAGGTTTGGACAGTTTTCATAGACATTTATTCAATAAACGACGACGGAAACTTATTAGATGCTGCCGGGATTGGAGCAGTTGCTGCTTTAAGAAATGCAAAAATTCCAAAGTATGATGAAGAAGAAGAGAAAGTTTTATTTGGTGAATTGACTGATAAGAGTTTGCCTATAAAAAAGGACTTTCCAATTTCAATTACTTTTCATAAAGTTGGGAAGAATATAATTGTTGATCCAACAAGAGAAGAAGAAGATGTTGGGGAAACAAGAATCACAATTGGAAGTTCAAATGGCATTATCTCTTCAATGCAAAAAGGAAATTCAGAAGCAATTGAAGTCGAAGAGTTTGAAAAAGTTTTAGATATGTTGGATAAGACTTGGAAGGATATATTTAAAAAAATTGAAAAGGCAGTTAAGTAAGATGACACAAAAACAAGAATTTACAAAATATGAACAAGCAAGAATTCTTGGAGCAAGAGCTTTACAGATTGCGACAAATGCTCCTCTATTAATTAAAATTAGTAATGAAGATTTGGAAAAAATTAAGTTCGATGCGTTGAAAATTGCAGAAGTTGAGTTGAATTCGAACATTCTTCCTATTTCTGTTAAAAAACCTTTTCCTGAAAGAAAAGATGAAAAGTTAAAAAGATTTAAGGAACAAAAAATAGATGATAGGAAAATTGAAGAAATAGACGCAAAAGAAGAAGAAGAGATTGCTAAGGAAGGAGAGATTATGGCTTTGGCAAATCCTGAGGATGAAAAAGATGAAGAAAGTGGAAGTGGAGAAGAGGAATAATTTTATAAAAACAAATTTCTTTTATTATTTATGAATATAAAAGGTGTGTCTGCGTGCGAGATTTTGGATTCTAGAAAAGAGAAGACAATTTTAATTTCAATTAAAACAAATGTCGGAGAGTTTTCTGCCTCTGCTCCGAATGGAAAGTCAACAGGAAAGCATGCGAAAAAGACTTATAAAAAAAATCTTGAGGGAGATATTGAAACAATAAAAAAATTTAGTGATTATTTTTCCGAAGAGGTTTTTGAGAAGTTTGATGATTTAAAAAGAACTGAAGATATTGTGGATAGGCATATTGGGGCGAACACTCTTTTTGCATTAGAGTCTGCGATTTTGAAAGCAATTGCATCTGAACAAAAAAAACAGGTTTGGGAATTAATTAATAGCTCGGCTAAACTATCTCCAAGATTAGTTGGAAATTGTATTGGTGGAGGAGCACATTCTTCTTCAGACAAAAAACCCGATTTTCAGGAATTCTTATTGATTCCAAAATCAAAATCTGTAAAAGAATCTTTTGAAATAAATAAAAAATTAAAAAAGGGTGCTGAAAAAATTTTGGGAGAAGAAGATAAAAAGTTTAATAGTAAAAAAAATGACGAGAATGCTTGGATGACTTCTTTGAATGAAAAAGAAGTTTTGGATATTTTGAAGAAGTTAAAAACTCCCTTGGGGTTGGATGTTGCAGGTTCAAGTTTTTACAAAAGAAAAAATTACCAGTACAAAAATCCTCTGTTAAGAAGAAATGAAAAAGAGCAGTTAGGATATTTGAGTAATTTGATTAAGAATTTTAATTTGTTTTATATTGAAGATGCTTTTGAAGAAAATGATTTCGAGTCTCATGCTAAGTTGTTACGCCTCCTGGCGTACCTCTCTATACAGCGTACTGGGGCAAAGAAATTTCCTGGAATTTTAATTGTTGGTGATGATTTAATTGTAACAAATCATAAAAGACTTGAGAAAGCCATTCAAATGAAGAGCATTAATGCTGTGATTGTAAAACCAAATCAAATTGGTTCCTTGCTTGATGTGAAAAAAGTTTGTGTGTTGGCTAAGGAAAATAATATTAAAATAGTTTTTTCTCATCGTAGTGGCGAGACAGAAGAAAATATTTTGGCGGATTTAGCTTTTGGTTTTCAGGCTGATTTTTTTAAATGTGGAATTGATGGAGATGTTAGAGAAGGGAAAATAAAAAGGCTGATAGAGATTGAAAAGAGTTTGAAGTAGGAAGGTTTAAAAAATAATTTCCCTTTAGTTATACATGAGAAATCAATGGATGGCAATTACTTCTTTAATAGTCGCAATATTAGGAGGATTATTTATATTTTTAGGAGGCATTGGCCTTCTTTTAAGTTTTCTAGCTTCAATTTTAGCAATAATTTTTGGTTGGATTTTTTTAGCAAATAAAGAAAATAAAGAAAAGAGAGGGTTAGCAATAACAGGGATTATTATTGGAGGAGCAGTTTTACTTTTTTCTATTCTGATATTCATAGTTGCTCTTTCTTTTGAATTTCCTTTTTTATCTTAGAACTAACACAACTTTTATAAATCAATTTTCATCTGGTTTCTTATGGTAGATGTTATAAAAACTATTGCACCACAGGCGTACCCTGAAGAATCTTCCAAGAAGATTCTTACTAAGGGCAAAGAAAATGTTGAAGAAGTCTTAGATGAAGTTGTTGAGAATTTGGCACCCAACCAAGTAGGTCCAGGGGAGGGTGTACCCTCTGTAAAAGAAGATATAAATACAGAGGGCAAAGATTTAACAAAGGAAGCTGAGCAGATTTCTTTAGATACAGAACAAGAAGAATCAAAATCAATAGCAAAAGAGAAAGCTGACGCTCTTTCCTCAACAGATATTGAGAAAAAGAAAAAAGAACTTTTGAAAAAGGTTAAGAAACTTTCTGAAAAGGTTGATGTTGTTGCAACAAAGGATTTGAAAGAGCAGGTTAAGTTAAAGAAAAGGGCAGATATGCTGATTCCTCTTGAAGATTATATTAAGACAGGTATTTATTTGGGAACAAAAGTTGTTACGCCGAACATGAAGCCGTTTGTTTACCGAAGAAGAGCAGATGGTTTGGCTATTTTTAATACTGACTTAATTGACGAAAAATTAAAAGAAGGAATTGAATACTTATCAAAATTTGCGCCAGAAGATGTTATTCTTGCCTGTAAAAGACAAGCAGGATGGAAAGCAGCGAAGATGTTTTCTAAATATACCGGAATACAAGTATTCACAAAAAAATATCCTGCAGGAATTTTAACAAACACAGATTTACCTAACTTTTTTGAAAATGAGTTGACAATTGTTTGTGATTCGTGGCTTGACAGAAATGCTTTGAATGATACAGTAAATGTAAGGAAAAAAGTTTTGATGGTTAGCGACACAAATAATTTTACAAAAGGAGCAGACCAAATTATTATTGGGAATAATAAATCTGAAAAAAGTTTGGGCGTGATTTTTTATTTATTAGCAAGAGGATATTGTAAGGCGAGAAAAATTGAAACAAATATCCCTGATTTGGAAATTTGGACTGGGGAAGAATAAAGTTTATTAATTCTCAAGTGATAACAAAACAAAAGGTTTAAATAGTCCAAATTAATAAAAGAATTATGGAAAACACTAATTTAGAATTAAAAAAAGTTCCAAGGACAAATGAATCAGTTGATAAACAATTTGTTAGAAAAACAATAGAAGATTTTAGAGATAATCTTGTTGTATCAATAAATCCTTTTCAAGAAATAGATAAATATAATAAATCTGAAAAAATTATTGAAAACATTTGAAAAAATTTCTAAAAATTACAGAACAGAATTAGAAGAAATATCCCCGGATTACCATGAGAATGTTTTAAACTTGCTAGGAGATTCGCTTAGTGCTTTTTATCACTTGAGAAACAGCGAAGCAAGTAGAGGGTTAGATCGGTGTTCAGGTTTTTCAGAATTTTTGAAAGTTCCTGACTTTGAATATATTGATACTGTTTTAGAAAACACTCCTTTAGGACATCATCAAAAAGAATTAGAAGACCAACTTATAGATAAAGAACTTTCAACAGAAGAAATAGACTCTTTATCACAAAAATATAATTTGGAACCTCATAAAGAAATATTAAATGAACAACCTACCTTGTTGCTTGGAAATGATTTACAATTAGAGGGAGATGGGGGAAGAAGACAAAGAAATAGAAATGATAGTTATGTTGGGTTTACTGAAGAAATAAATAAAATTGTAAAAAAATCATTCGGCCTTTTTTATAGAGGAGATTATATGGTTGTTGGAGGAATAGATGGTTCTTTATCTAAAACCAATAGATTAGAATTTATTGCTCGCCCATCATTTCTAGATCCTCAATTTGGGTGTGGTGTAGCAGGTTTGCTTGGAGATGGAGGACGAAATAAATCAGATGGGTCTGTTATTATAATAAGAGGAGATAAAAAGAAATATCTAAATTCTGCAAAAAAATATGCTGAGATTTACCAACATGAATTTGGAAAAGAAGTGCAAATAAAAAAGGTTCAAAGTTTCGAGGATTTAATCTTGGGGGTTGGAGTTGGCTCAATGTGTCCTTTTCCAAAAAACTTTGGCTTTAAATCTTAAAAAAGTAAATCAAAGATTTTCATTTCCTCAATTTAATTTTATTTTTATTCTACTTTAAAAAATAACCAATTCTTTTTGTCTTTGCCCATTTTTGCGTTGATTAAAACATATTTTCCTTTGAGTTTTTTTCCAAAAAGTTCAAATTCTATTTTATCTTTTCCTTTGTAAAGCAAATCATATTGTCCTTCATCCCAGATTTTTACTTTTCCTTTTCCATAACCTTCTTTTATTATCCCTTCAAATTTTGCATATTCTAAATCATGGTCTGGAACTTGGATTGCGAGCCGTTTTATTTTTTTTCTTGTCGGCGGAATTTTCGGAAGTGCCCATGATTTTAATTTTTTATTAATCTCTAATCTAAAATCATAATGAAGATTTGTTGCTCTATGTTCTTGGATAACGAAGATTGGCATGAAAGAAAAAAGAAAGGGAATTTTAAATATGTTTTGGAATATGTTTTAGAGAACAACTATTTTTATAAAGATCTCCGTTGTAAAGTTGTTATGTCAAGAGATTGTTGGGAAACAAGTAAAACTTTGGTAACACCTCATGTTGAAATTGAATTTATTAAAGATTACAAACTGGTTGGTTCTGCAGGAGTTAATGTTTCTGCATTTGAAGATGCTTTGACTAGTGTTTTACCTGCAAGTACCCGTGAAAAAGGTCCCATGATTACAAAAGAACCTCACTATCTAATTTATGGGGTTGTTGGACGTATAGTTAATAATCATGGATGGGCTTATCTTAATATTTCTGAACCGCCAATTTCAAGAACTTTGATGGGATATCTAACTAAAGAAAATTTAGAAAAGACATTACCAAAAACTTTCACAGGTCTTAAAAATATAATAGATTAATCTCAAACCGACGACAAAAATTAATCTTTCAACGAAAGATTTATATACCAAAATTTTCTGAAAAGGATATTAAGATGAGTACTTTAATTATATTCGGATTCACGTTAAGGTATGAGGTATGTAGAAGTAGTTTGTTGTAGTTCTAATATTTATAGCCGTTGAATTCTATTCAACATCGTTAAATGAATTTAATCAATATCTTTTATAGATATTGAATATCAAATAATTCGTCTTTAGACGAAATATTTCTGATAGTACTTATTTGACCTAAGCCAATAGTTAGGAATTGTGTGAAGTGTAATTTTTCTTACAAAAATTATGCGCTGAGATTATTTTTTTAAATTATAATCAATGAAGTTTAAATCCAGTTGATCCTGCTGGCGGCTGCGGCTCTCTGGTTTGCACTTAGACATGCAAGTTTTTTTGTTTGGTTCTTCGGAATTAAGTGAAAGGCGAACTGCTCAGTAACACGTAGCTAACCTACCCTTAGGTCAAGGATACCCTCGAGAAATTGAGACTAATACTTGATAAGAGATATACCCTGGAATGATTTATCTCTGAAACTCGCGCCTAAGGATGGGGCTGCGGCAGATTAGGTTGTTGGCGGGGTAATAGCCCACCAAGCCTATGATCTGTAAGGGCTCTTAGCGGAGAGGCCCTGAGAGGGAATCTGAGACACTATTCCCAGCCCTACGGGGTGCAGCAGTTAGGAATAATCTACAATGCGCGCAAGCGTGACAGTTTGAGCCAGAGTGTTTTCCAATTTGGAAAGCTTTTGTGAAATGTAAAAAGTTTTTCGAATAAGGACTGGGTAAGACTAGTGCCAGCCGCCGCGGTAATACTAGCGGTCCAAGTCGCAGCCATTTTTATTGGGTCTAAAACATCCGTAGCTTGTTTGATAAGTTTCTTGTGAAATTTTGCATCTTAAATGTAGAGCGCGCAAGAAATACTGTCAAGCTAGAGACTGGAAGACGTGAGAAGTATGTTCAAAGTAGCGGTAAAATGTGTTAATCTTGAGCAGACTAACAATAGCGAAGGCATCTCACGAGGACAGTTCTGACAGTAAGGGATGAAGGCTAGGGGCGCAAAACGGATTAGATACCCGTGTAGTCCTAGCAGTAAACACTGCACACTAAACATTAGTACCTCCTCGAGAGGTATTGGTGCTGAAGGGAAGCCGAAGAGTGTGCTACCTGGGAAGTATAGTCGCAAGGCCGAAACTTAAAGGAATTGGCGGGGAGACACTACAACGAGTGACGCGTGCGGTTCAATTAGATTTTACACCGTGAACCTCACCAGGAGCGACAGCAGGATGAAGGTCAGTCTAAAGGGCTTACCTGACACGCTGAGCGGAGATGCATGGCCGACGTCAGCCTGTGCTGTGAAGTGACCTGTTAAATCAGGTAACAGGCAAGACCCACATGTATATTTATCATTACAATATACAGATTGCCTTGGTAACAAGGATGAAAGTGTGGGCTACGTTAGGTGGGTACAGCCCGACCGCCCTGGGCAACACGCGCGCGTCAATGGTGAATACAATGGGATGCAACACCGAAAGGTGAAGCCAATCTCTTAAAGTTCATCTCAGTCCAGATTGAGGTTTGTAACTCAGCCTCATGACGCTGGAATTCGTAGTAATCGGATGTTATCAACGTCCGGTGAATAAGTCACTGTCTCTTGCACACACTGCCCGTCAAACCAACCAAGTTTATTTATGATGAAACTTTTCGAAGGAGAATCTTGGGTAAGCGAGGTAGGTTAAGTCGTCACAAGGTATCTGTAGGGGAACCTGCAGATGGATCACCTCCTAAAAATTATTATAATATTAACTTGCAAATTATTTCTACATACATCTTATAATCAAAAAACAAAACTTAAAAAACTAAAATTCATTAATTGAACTATGGGCCCATAGTCCAATGGCTTAAGATACTTCCCTTGCACGGAATAAGATGTGGAACATTATCACGTCTTTATTCCAAAGAACGGAAGAGGTCCGTGTTCGATTCACGGTGGGTCCATATATGTGTTCGTTAGTTAGTCATTAAACAAGAACATACATTACCGAGAGACATCGGACAAAGTAGTTTAAATGTCAAGGGAAGATAAAAAGAAACCGCTTAGGTGTCTTTTATGTTCGAATTACGGTGGGTCCATTTTATTTTTTAGGAAATTGAAGTTATTATAAAATGGTAACAGATAGAAAGGTTTAAAAAATCAAATATGATATAAGAATTATGACAGATAAAGATTTAGGAAATTTATTAAATCAAACTTCTAAAAAAAGAGTTAGCAATATAGATGTAATAAAATCATTTGGAAATAATTTTAAGAACATAGCAATAAATCTTCCTGGAGCTTTTTATGCTGCTCCAACATGGGTTAGAAAAAACTGTCCTGAAGAAGTAGAAGGGATAGTGGCTTGGTTAAGTATGGCTGGGGCAGGAGTTCATGGTTTAGCATATTTATTACTTGGAAATGAGATAATAAATAATATATTTAATACAGATACTTCAAATCCTATTCATCTTCCATTATATCTCTTACCTCTTGTCACAAATAGTCTTTCTTGGGGATATGAAACCTTCAGGAATAGAAAAGAAGATTTGGAATAATTAATCTTATTAACCTCTATTGTATATTTTTCGCAAATCATATTCAATTTTTCTTTAACAACTTTGTGTTCTAGCAAAAAGTTTTTCTAAGACTACCGAACATTTTAAATACTGAAATTTCACTTTAATATTAAATAAAAAATTATTATTATAAAATCGTAATAAAAAATATTCAAAATCATACTCTTTCCCAAGTTTCGTCGGGAAACGAGTTTCCTACTCATTCACGAGATGGTGCGGCAACTATGTTGTTGTATCGTAATGAGAACTTTACGTTCAATGAAATAAGCAGTAGAAGAATCCCACTAGTTTGTATTAAAATACAAACTAATGACGGAAGGTTTTCAATTTATTGAAAACTTTTAAACAAATTAATTCTTAGACATACTACTAATTTATACTGTTAGACAGATAGCTTGGTTTTGGTTATGATGAAGGACGTGGCAAGCTGCGATAAGCTTGGGGGAGCTGCATGCAAGCTTTGATCCCAAGATTTCTGAATTATTCCGAGAGGAAAAAATACGCCGGGAATTGAAACATCTTAGTACCGGCAGGAAAAGAAAACAATAGTGATGCCCTTATTAGCAGCGAGCGAAAAGGGCCCGGGGCAATCTGAATCTTCTCTTGAAAGAGAGATAGAAATGTGGTGAGGATAAACAGCTAAGTCGACGAGTCAAAGTGAACTGGAAAGTTCCACCTTAGAAGGTGATAGTCCTGTAGACTAAATCGATACACTGTTCCTCGACGAGTAGGGCTTCCTGGATTGGAGGTCTGAATACGGCGGGATTAACCGCCAACCCTAAATAAAACCAAAGTCCGATAGCGCACTAGTACCGCGAGGGAAAGCTGAAAAGTACTCTTAACAGAGGTTGAAAAGACTTGAAATCTAACAGTTACAGTTTGTTACTGCTCTATTCACTTTAGTGTGGAAGGGTTGTAACGTACGTTTTGAAGAACGGGCCAGGGAGTTTTTCTATATGGCGAGGCTAATCAATTATATTGAGTAACCGAAGCGAAAGCAAGTGTGAAAGCGCGCGAGTCATATGGATAAGACCTGAAGCCAGATGATCTATTTATGGGCAAGCTGAAGTCTTTCGAAAGGAGGATGGAGGGCTGAACCGGTGTTGTGGACATGCACTCGAATGACCTGTGAATAGGGGTGAAAAGCTTATCTAATCTGGCGATGGCTGGTTCCTGCTGAAATATGCCTACGTATAGTCTTGTGTAGTTTGTTGGCGGTGTAAAGTACGGATAAATCTTGCAGGAGCTAATGCTTACGGAGATTTTTCCAACTCAGAAACTGTTAACTGCGTAGCACAAGAATCAGGTGCAGTATGTAAGATACTGTTCCGAGAGTGGAACAACACAGACCAGAGTTAAGGTCCCAAAATTTATGCTAAGTGTATCAAAAGGCGTCTTGAACCTGAGACACCGGGGATGTAAGCTTAGAAGCAGCTATCATTTAAAGAAAGCGTAACAGCTCACCCATCGAGGTTCAGGGCCCTGAAAATGGACGGGGCTAAGCATAATACCGATACTTTGGAGGCATTCGGTTTAAAATTAATATAGGTAAAATAAAAATTTTATCTGTCGTATAAAAAAGATATTTAATACGAGTGGGATTTTGATGTTGAGGATTTTTGTTTTAACTTAGAAGTTAAGACCAATGGGAAGGTTTATAAATGTTATAGATTAAGAGAAGTTATGGAAAATAAAGATGAACTAAGTCACCTTCGTTGTTATTGGACACGACCGTTTGGACATATCTGGAAAGAAGGCCAAACTTCTTATGAAAGAAATTGTGTACTTTGCAACCAAGATAGTATTAAAGGAAATTATGATGGAGGCTGGCATTATGACTTAGATGTTCATTATGATGAACTAACAGGAGGTCAAAAAGCTAGAACCTTGACTGAAAAACATCAGGCAAGAGCACTAAGAGCTTTAGACAAAAAGAAAAAAAGACTAAAAATTTCTTGAAGACCCTTTTAAAATAATTCTTCACACTCACTCAAATTCGTCAAAAACGAATTTTCACAAATCATATTCAATTTTTCTCAACATCAAAATCTAATATTATTAATATAGAATGTTCTAGTAAGCAGGCGTACTATTTGCGCAGAAGTTTTTTCGAGAGAAAGAGTGGAGCGAATAGTAATGAGAATCCTGGTAAGAGTAGGATGTGATTATTCTGAGAATGAATAAGGTCGAAAGGGTAAGGTTTCCTTGGCAATATCGTTTAGCTAAGGGTTAGTCAGCACCTAAGTCGTATCTTAACTGAGTACGACGATGGATATCAGGTTAATATTCCTGGACTAATTAAATCTTATATAATATAATTTGCTTTCGGATAGGCATGCAGGTGAAAGCCTGTTTTAACGAGAAATCTGTTGAGGGTAATCCTAAGATGCAGATGAATTTTTGAATTGCTGCTGACTCCAAGAGCCAGTGAAAAGATTATACTAATGTTTCTTGCTTGCAAGAGACGTCCCAAAAAGTTGCAAAACTTTTTGGTGTTGATTTAATTAGCTGTACCCACAACCGACACTGGTGCCCAGGCTTAGTAGGCCAAGACCTGAAAGGTAAAACCAATTAAGGGAATTCGGCAAGTTAGTCCTGTAGCTTCGGCTGAAGGGATGTCTACCTTTGTGTGCTTAGTAATATGTGTGCATTGTTAGATCTCAGTAACAAGGATGGCCCGACTGTTTACCAAAAACGTAGCCAAGTGCTAATCTGAAAAGACTTGTATACTTGGTGAGACCTGCCCAGTGGTGGTGTCTAAAACTCCTTTTCAAGGGAGCTAAGGTCCATTAAACGGCGGGGGTAACTATGACCCTCTTAAGGTAACGTAATACCTTGTCGTATGAATTGCGACTTGCATGAATGGTTTAACGAGGTTGTCACTGTCCCTAATTGGAGCCTTCCGAACATATCTTCCGGTGAATAGACCGGAGACACCTAGTGGGAAGCGTAGACCTTGTGGAACTTTACTGCAACTTGTTGTTGTAATTTTATAAGAAATGCATAGCATAGGTAGGAGCGTCGAAGTCGTCATTTTGGTGACGATGGAGCGAACTTGTAATACTACCCATTTTTTATAGAATTGCTTACCATTTATGGGACAGCAGCAGGCGGGCAGTTTGGCTGGGGCGGCACCCTGTCGAAAAGATATCGATAGGACCCAAAGACAAGCTCATCCAGCTTGGAAATCTGGAGTTGAGTGCGAAGGCAAAAGCTTGTCTGACTGTTTTTTGAAAAGCAAGAAAAGCAGGAGCGAAAGCTGGGCTTAGTGAACCCACGTGCTTTTTTAATAGAAGCCGTGTCTGATAGAAAAGTTACCCCAAGGATAATTGGCTTGTCTCCCCCGATAGTCCGAATTGACGGGGAGGTTTGGTACACCGCTGTCGGCTCTCCCTATCCTGCGCGTGCAGAAGCGTGCAAGGGTGCCGGAGTTCACGTATTAAAAGGGATCGTTAGCTGGGTTAAGAACGTCGCGAGACAGTTTGTATGATATCTACTAGGTGTGTTATTGTCTGAGTGGAACAAGTTTCCAGTACGAGAGGAACGGAACTTGGTTGCCTCTGGTGAGCAGTTGTCAATTGGCAGGCTGCATAGCTACGCAATGTGTGGATAAGAGCTGAATGCATCTAAGCTCGAAGCCATCCGCAAAACGAGACAATTAAGGCCGTCAAAGAAGATGACGTTGATAGAGTTCTTGTGTAAGATTGAAGGTTCGCCGACAATTTCAGCATAGAACTACTAATAGCCTCCATGTATTATTCTAAGAATTACTTCTACTGCTTATTTTGTTTGATTTAATCTTAAAGTAGTTACATCATAGAAAGATTTATAAAACTTAAAATTTTTAAAACACAATAATTACATTCAGATACAGATGTAAGGAAGTATAAACAACAAATGGAAAATGATAAATTAAGAAAAATTGCAGGAAAAATATTTAATTATAATCCGTCTTCTTTAAAAGAAGAATTTGCATGTACTGTTGGTCCAATTTTATCTTTGCTTGGATTAAATAATTTAATGCCTAATGTTTCTAAACCATTAAGTAAAAAAGATATTTCTCAAAAATTAGAAGATGGAGGTTTTGAATTATCTGCTGAAAACATTATTGATTTGAAACCATGGTATATGGAGAGAAGTTCTCATATGAGATCAATTGCTCGTCTTAATGACGGGAATTATGCTTTAGGTTCTTATTTCTTTGATTAAATTTATATTCAAAAACTTTTGCTCTCAACCAACCTTCTCCTCAATAATCTGTGAAATTGGTTTCCCTGTTTTTTCTTTTATTGCTTTTAGTTTGTTTATAGTTGCTACTGATAAAGTTATGTCAATTCTTTTTCTTTGGAACGGAAGCTCGTGAGTTTTGTCGTAGTTTTCGAGGATTTCAAAAGCTTCTTTGTTCTCTTTCAAAATTTGTTTGATTTCATTTGATTGCATTTTTCATTCTCCACTCAATGTTTCTTATTTCCTGAATATTGTTTTTTGCTATTGAAGTTATATGATGTATTAGTAAATCCCTTTCTACTTGCTTTTTGTTTTCTTTTGCAAAAGCAAAAGTTAAGAACATTGCAGTTCTTTTATTTCCGTCTGAAAATGGGTGGTCAACTAAAATTGCCCTTAAGAGATATGCCAATTTTTTGTAATCTCCAAGTTTCTTGTCTTCTAATTTATCAAACGCAAAGTCAAGACTTGAATCGCTTCTGAGGTTTCCCCCAAATCCATGATTGATTCTCAATAAGTCTTTCTTACTAATATTCATACACATAGATAATGGTAAGATGTATTTAAATGTTCCTATCTTTTTTCAAATTAGAAACATTTAAAAGGAATTCTTATTTTTTATTTTAGACTTAGGATAGAAAACTATTTCTAAGATATAGATGCAAGGAGGAAAATAATATGAAAGTATATGTAGGCAATTTGCCTTGGAGTGTTGATCACGCGAAGTTGACAGAAATGTTCTCATCTTATGGTGAGATTGAAGAAGCAATCGTTATTTCAGATAAGCATTCAGGCAGGTCAAAAGGATTCGGTTTTGTAACTTTTAAAGAAGACGAGAGTGCAAAGAAAGCAATTTCTGAAATGAATGAAAAAGAAATTGAAGGAAGAAATCTTAAGGTTAATGAAGCACAACCATTTGACCCAGATAAAAAACCACAAAGACCAAGAAGTAACAATAACTTTAGTCGTGAAAGAAGATTCTAAATTAACCTTCTTCGTTTTCTAAGGAAAACGTCGTAAGGAGATTCTAAATTAACCTTCTTCGTTTTCTAAGGAAAACGTCGTAAGGAGATTCTAAATTAACCTTCTTCGTTTTCTAAGGAAAACGTCGTAAGGAGATTTTAGTTAGAGAGATTTAATCTCAATTTTTATTTTTTTTAATTTTTATTTTTTCATCAACTCTTTCTGATTCAAATACAAAAGAATTACTGCTCCGATTATAAATATCCAATCAACTAAAAAAGTTAGAGCAAGGAATCCAAGTGCGATTAAAGAAAACAAAACGACTTTTGGGTTTTTCATTTTTCTAAATTAACTGCTTTGATAACCTTTGTATTATCTTTAACGAAAAATTTCAAGCCCGAAGCTGATTTAGGAATTTCAAAAACATAATAAAATTTTTTCTCTAGATTTGGCTGAAAACCTTCAACCCTGGTGTTTGTTGCAATAGGAACATATATGTTATCTTGGGCATCTTTTAATTCTGAAATAAATTTTACACCAAAAAGGTTTGTGTTATGAACAGTTATTTTTCCCAAGTTTGTTATTTCTCCATTTACAAAAAGATAAAATCCAGAAGTTGTCAAATTTTGTCCGTTGTCAACCATTATTTGAGTCTCTTTAGTAATATTATTTATCTTCATTGAAAAAATTTCTTTTTCATAATCCAAATTAAATAAATCTCCTAAATTATAATATTCATATTGTTGTTCAGGTGTTGGAGCATTAAGTCCGCTGATTATTAGAAGGACAAAATAAACTACGATAAATATAATTACTTTTAATGTTCTGCTAATTCTAAGATATTTTTTTGGGACCGTTGCAAAAATTCCTGGAATAAAGAAAAGAAGCCCGATAAATATTTGTCCTGCTTTAATTGTTACAACTGCTGAAAAAAAAGACATTAATACTGCTAAACCTGCAGATATCCAACAAGTTACATCCCAAACCCCAATTTCTTTTATGGATTTTTTATCCTCTTTTTTCATTTTAATTTTCATCACCAGGTCCTGGTTCTCCAGTTCCCTCAATAACTCCTACAATTCCGTCTGGTCCTGGATCTACTCCTGCAACATCATTGCTACCTGAATCATCATCTGTTGCTACATCATTATTAATTCCAACATCTTGCCCATCTCCATCTACAACAGTTGCAATATCATTATCAACAATATTCCCTACATCATCATTTGTTATAGTTCCTTTTGTTTATCTCCATCTACAACAACTCCTCCATCACCATTTGTTACAACCCCTGGTTCATCTCCATCTATAACAACTCCCCCATCACCATCAACAACTCCAGGTTCTCCAGGACCTGTTCCCGGAGCATAAGTTCTCGCTACAATTTGAATTTGAATTTGATTCATATCTTGTTTTATTTCTCTTACTTTATCACTTACTGTCCATTCTCCTTCATCCACAGTCCAAATTTCTTCGCCTATTGGCCCTTCGGTTCCATTAGCAGAAGTCCCGGGAGCGTATCTACGCTGTGCTGATTTATTTTCAAAATCATCAATGATACCATCAATTTCTTTTTCAATTAGATAATTAACTAATCCTTCTTCATTTCTAACAACCTTAATTTTACCACATTTTTCTTCTAAGAAATTATTATTCTCATCAAAACATTCTGGAACTGATTCTTGCATTGTTGGTTCTTTCTTTTTGGGTCTTTTTCCTATAAAGTTTCCATATTCATCCCAATCATCCTTTGTTTCTTTTAGATGATCATATTGTCTGCATTCTGGTTTCTCATTCCAATCCCAACATTCTTCAGGAACTCCGTCTGAAGGTTGTGAATCATATCCTATCATACTCCCCTCTTTTTCTCTAAATAAATTCATTAAATAATCAGGGACAAAACTTTCTGCAAAACTATCTCCTTTTTTAGGTTCCATAGCTTTTAATTCATTACAAGAAGTTTCGTCTTCTTTATACTCACACTTAAGTGCTAAAGCAACCATTTTTTCGCATTTTGCTTTTTGCTCCACATCAACATTAGCCTCGCAATTACAAGTCCCGGGGTCGTCCATACAACTTCTAATCTCTAACATTAATTGAACAAACATTCTTAATTGAAGGTCTTTTAATTTTTCTAATTCTTTTTCAAGCCCAGGAGGAGCAGTATCTGGATTGCATTCTTTTTCTTTTAGCATTAAAGCAAAATCCTCTTTTGCAAGTTCTGTGCAATACTCAAAAGTTTTTTCAGTGAGTTCTGCAGTAAGTTGTGTTTTTTCTTCTTCTAAAATGTAATCGTCAAATTCATCTGGTAAATCATCTTCTTCATTTATTTTGTCTATGATTTCATCAACGCTTGTTTGAATTTCTTCTGAAGTTTCTAATGAAACTTTTTCTTGCACAATCTGAAGTTTTTGTTTTGCTTTTTCTAAATTTTTAATTGCCTTGTCTTCTCCTTGGTTTTGAATATTGTTAATCGCAGACTCTACTTCTTTTTCTCTAATTGCTAAAGCAGTCATTACTTTGTTATCTCCAGAAGAAAAAAATAATTTTACGTCGTCGGTAAATCGATTTAATCCAGAATATGTTTGGGCTTGAATTAATGGAGAAATTAACAAGATTGCTACAAGTAATACTATCACACTCTTTTTCATAAATGATTAGAGATATAAGAGAATTTAAATGTTTTGGATTACAAAATACTTGCCTTAATTATTTTGACTTCTTCTAAAGGTCTATCATTCGCGTCTGTTTGAACTTTTGCAATTTTGTCGACTATATCCATTCCTTCAATTACTTTTCCAAAAGCAGGATGTTTTGTGTCAAGAAAATTATTATCATTTAGATTTATGAAGAACTGGCTTGAACCAGTGTTTGGGCCTGCGTTTGCCATGGAAATTGTTCCTCTACTATTTCTATTTCCACCAGCATGAGTAAATTCGTCTTGAATATTATTTGAACCACCTGTTCCCCAAAGTTCTTTTTTAGTTGAATCTTTTGTTAGAGGGTCTCCTGCCTGAATCATAAAACCATTCATTATTCTATGAAATAAAATTTCGTTGTAAAAACCTTCTTCAACTAATTTTTTAAAATTTCCAGACGTAATTGGCATATCACTATAAAGATTAATTACAATGTCTCCTTGATTTGTTTCAAGTTTTACTTTTACTGGATTATTTATTATATTTCCTGTCATTTTATAAGTTCCTACTGCTAAAACTAAAATCACTGCTATTATAAAGATTACTAATTTCTTATTCATAAGATAAAAAATGAATTTTAGTTTTTAATTATTTCTATACCTTACAAACTTATAAATTTCTCCAGCAATAAAAACTGACGACGCTATTAAACTTATTATTAGAAATTCTTTCATACTCAATGGAACAAATTGAAAAATATTTTGAAGATAAGGCAAATAAATTACAGCCAGCATTGCTAATAAAGTTACTATTAAACCCCAAGTTACCCATTTGTTTGAAAAGATTCCTATTTTAAATAAAGATTTTTTCAAAGAACGCATATTAAATACGTTGAACAATTGAAACATAGACATTGAAACAAACGCGACGGTTCTGGCTTTTTCTAAATCTGGTAGGAAATATTTGAAGAGAGGTATTGTTCCTAAAACCATTAACCCTGACATTAAAATTAGAAACGGCATTAATTCTTTGTTTAAAATTTTTTCATCTTTGTCCCTCGGTGATTGATTTAAAACATCGTGGTGTCCTGGTTCCATTGCAAGAGCAACGTCAACTACTCCTCCTGTAACTAAATTCAAATAAAGCAACTGTATTGGGAGCATTGGCAAAGGAAAGCCCATCGCCATGGAAGAAATAATTGTAACGTCCTCGGCAACATTTGTTGTCACAAGAAAAAAACTTGTTTGTCGAACATTCTGAAAAACAATTCGCCCTTCTTCAATTGCATTTACTATTGACGTGAAATTATCGTCTGTCAAAATAATTTCGCTTGATTCTCTTGCAACATCTGTTCCAATAATTCCCATAGCAATTCCGATGTCTGCTCTTTTTAATGCAATAGCATCATTAACCCCGTCGCCAGTCATAGCAACAATTTCCCCTTGCTCTTGTAAAGATTGGACAATTCTTGATTTCATCTTAGGGGTTACCCTTGCAAAAATATCTGTGTTTTTTACAGCATCATTAAATTCTTGTTTGGATAAATTTTCCAAATCATTTTCAGTTAGGGCCTTTATATTTCCCTTTGCCAAACCAATTTCTTTTGCTATTGCAATAGCTGTTTCTTTATGGTCGCCGGTTTTCATAATAATTCTTATGCCGGCATTTCTTGCTTTTTCAATAGATTGTTTTATCTGTGGACGAGGAGGATCTTTCATTCCAACAAACCCTACAAAAATTAAATTATGAACTAAATCTTTAGAAACAGAATTTGTTAAATTGGGCAAATCTCTGTAAGCTAAGGCTAAAACCCTCATTCCTTTTTTTGCTAATGTTTCTGCATCTGTTAAAAATTTCTCTTTTGTTTTATTATCTAATTTTATTTTTTTATTTGATTCAATAACGTATGAAGAATTTTTTAATATCGTCTCAAAAGCCCCAACAGAATAAAGTTGTTTTTTATTTTGAGATACTTTAACTAAGCTTGCCCTGAATTTTAAATCTGAACTGAACGCAAAGTCATCGATTATTTCTTCTGGCAATTTTTGTTTGTCCATGCCTGCTTTTTTTGCTAGAACCAGCAATGCGACTTCTGTTGGGTCTCCAACAATTTCATAACCTCCATCTTTTCTTAAGAGATTTCCTTTGTTACAAAGCGCAGAGATAGATAATAATTTTTGTATAGAAGGTATTTTCAATGGGTTGATTGCAGTTTTATTTTGGAAAAATCTTCCTATTGGTTCCCAGCCATTTCCAGTTATACTTAATTCAGCGTCGGGAGTTATTATTTTTTCTACGGTCATTGAGTTTTGAGTTAGTGTTCCTGTTTTATCTGTTGCGATTATTGTTGCAACACCGAGAGTTTCTACAGCTGGGAGATGCCTTATAACCGCATTCCTCTTCGCCATCCGTCTTGCTCCTATTGCTAAAACAATAATTAAAACCGCGGGCAAACCCTCTGGGATTCCTGAAACAAGTGAAGCAATCGTGAATAAAAATATCTCAAAGAACTCTAATTTGTTAAAAAAATATCCGATAATAAATGTTAATGCCGCCCCAACTCCTGCAAAGATTGCCATTTGCATAGCGAGTTGATTTACTTTTTTGTTGAAGTGCATTTTCGGCTGGACTATTTCTTGGATGGATTCTGCCACATTACCGATTGCTGTTTTGTTTGCTATTCCGACGACGACGGCTTTTGCTTGTCCAGAAACAACAAGTGTGCTCATAAACACCATATTTGTTCTATCTGATAAAACAACAGACTTCTCAAGAATTTTCAAATTTTTTTCTTCAGGAAATGATTCGCCTGTTAATGAAGACTCTTGTGTTCTAAAATTCTTCATTTCAAACAGGCGGGCATCGGCTGGTACCTTGTCTCCTTCTTCTAATAAAATAATATCACCAAGAACAATTTCCTTAGAAGGAATTTTTAAAAGTTTATCGTCCCTGTAAACTTTTGCATAAGATACAACGAGTTTTTTTAACGCGTCAATTGCTCTTTCTGCTTTTCTTTCTTGAACAAAACCAATAATCGCATTAATTAAAACAACCGCGAGAATAACATATGCGTCAATAACATGGTCAAAAATAAAAGAGATAATCATAGCGACGAACAAAATGTAAATTAAAGGGCTATTAAATTGTCTAAGGAAAACAAAAATTTTGGGGGTTTTCTTTTTTTTGGAAATTTCATTTAATCCTGTTTTTGCTAACCTAGTTTTTGCTTGTTCTTGAGTTAATCCTTTTTCAGAAGTTTTCAATTCTTTAAAAATTTCTTTAACCTCTTTTGTATGGGAATCCATAAATATTTCTAAACAATAAACCTTAAAAACTCTTTCTTCGAAGTATTTTTGTAAGTCAGGTAGTTAACTTCGGGACTTTGATATTAGATTATCAAGAAGTCAAGATATGATTTCTAAGCCCTGCGGAAGGTCCGGACACTATAAAGACTGTCAGGGAAATCCTGGTTGCTGTGAAGCAAAGCTCTGTTACAGAAACGCCACAGCCTTATCATGGCAAGAGGGAAACCTCAAGCCGTCGTCCGAAATTTCAGTTTCGAACGAGAGTAATGAACCTTGCGGGGAACGTCGACGATAAGGATTTGATGAAACGGGCATCTCGGTCAGTGCAAGTCTAAGACGCATAGTTGAATGTTAACACGTTTGGTCTGGCCCCTTTTTGGGGCATGACATCCTAAAGGAGGCCTCAGCGAACGACAGAATCTGGCCTATTCCTGACTTACAACTTTTATTTTTAATCCATACCACGAAATCGTATGTAAACCACATTACAAATATTTAAAAAAGATTTCTTGTTCAATTGTTTTATAGGATGTGAAGGGGTCCTAGCTCAGCGGGAGAGCACATGACTGAAGATCATGGTGTCCCGGGTTCGACTCCCGGGGACCCCATTTAATAAATTGTAAATCCATTCGGACGTTGTTCTCACTTCAAAACATTTATAAAACAAAAACTATTAATTAATTTATGGCAAAAAAGAGTGGTGAAAAATCTAATAAGGAATCTTTTGGTATTATAGGGCTTACACTTGGAATATCAAGCATTATTTTTATGGGAAACAATGGAATTCTTCTTGGAATTGTTGGACTTATATTTTCAATGATTCAGCAAAAAAAGAATCCGAATAAAATTGGAAAAGCTGGAATTATTGTGAATGTCGTCGGAATAATTTTAGCAATTGTATTTCTTGTAGTATTTATTAAATATCTTATTCCAATAGTGCAAGATCAAATTCAAAATTTCCCAGCAATTTAAAATGATTAATGAAAAAAAAGGGGCGATGGAAATGAGCATTGGAACTATTGTTACTATAGCTATTCTTATGGTTGTATTAATTATGGGTATGTATTTGGTTAGAACTATTATGTGTTCTGGAATAACTCTAACTGAAGAGATGAGTGAAAATGTTAAAAATGAAGTAAAGGGTTTATTTGGCGTAAATGATTATGGAGTAAAATGCATTGGAGAAGGAGGTCATGAAGTGACTTTGGGGGATGGAGGAAGAAGACAAGTTATATGCATAATAAATACAGATACTCAAACAGATTATAAATTGAGAATAAAAAATATAGAAAGTTTAAAAGGAACTCCAACAAATATTGTTGAGGATTGGATTTTAGATGAAGATTGGGAAGGGACTGTTTCTCCAGGACAAACAACAGTAACTATTTTACTTTTAAACATTCCAAGAGAAACTTCTGACACAAGTTTAAAGATAGAAATGGAAGAAAATAATGAGGTAACTGGGATTACAAAAACACATATTTCTTATATTGATATAAAACACATCGGGACATTGAATTCTGCGATTTGTTGATTAGATTTTTAAATTAAGTTTTCCTATATTTATCATGTTGAAACTATATAATACATTGACTAGGAAGAAAGAAGTTTTCAAGCCAATTGAAAAAGGGGAGGTTGGGATGTATGGGTGCGGTCCTACGGTTTATTGGCATCAGCATATTGGAGGGATGAGAAGATACATTTTTGAGGACACTCTTTATCGGGTATTAAAGTATGAGGGATTTAAAATTAAACACATCATTAATGTGACTGATGTTGGGCATTTGACTTCTGATGCTGATGAAGGAGAAGACAAGATTGAAGTGGCTGCGAAAAAAGAAGGCAAGAGTGCTAAAGAAATAACTCATTATTATTTTGATGATTTTGAAAAAGATTTAAAAAAATTGAATATAATTATGCCCGACAAATGGACATGGGCATCAAATTATATTAAAGAACAGATTGAATTGGTAAAAATTTTGGAAAAGAAAGGTTATACTTACAAAACCTCAGATGGCATTTATTTTGACACTTCTAAAGTTGAGAACTATGGGAAATTAGCAAGGATAAATGTTGCCGGTTTACAAGCAGGAAAAAGAATAAAGATGGGGGAGAAAAAAAATAAGACGGATTTTGCTTTGTGGAAATTTTCTGAAAAACCAGGAGAAAGACAACAAGAATGGGCTTCTCCGTGGGGGATTGGTTTTCCAGGATGGCATATTGAATGTTCAACTATGTCTTCTAAATATCTAGGAGAACAATTTGATATTCACACAGGGGGTATTGACAATATGAACCCGCACCACATAAATGAAATTGCGCAATCAGAAACTGCGTTTGGAAAAAGACCTTGGGTAAAATATTGGTTGCATAATAATCATCTTAATCTTAAAGAAGGTAAAATGTCAAAGTCAACCGGACAAATTATCCGTTTAAAAAACTTGGAAGAAAAAGGTTATTCGCCGATGGAGTTTAGGTATTTGTGTTTGTTAACTCATTACAGAAAAATAATTAGATTTGATTTTAAAGAACTTGCTTCTGTAAAAGAATCTTATCAAAGATTAAAAAATATTATTTCTGGTTTTAAAGAGGATAAGAAAACTCATGGGGATTATTTGAAAGAATTTGAAGAGGCGATTGAAGATGATTTGAATATGCCTCGGGCTTTGCAAGTTTTATGGAAATTGGTTCGTGATAAAAAAGCTCAAGGAAAAATTAAGACAATTAAAAAGATGGATGAAGTTTTTGGTTTGGATTTATTGAAAGTAGAAAAAATTAAAATTCCTGAAGAGGTTAAAAAGTTGGTTAAGGAAAGAGAAGATTCTCGGAAGAAAAAAGATTTTAAAAAAGCAGATGAGTTAAGAGATAAGATTAAGAAAAAAGGTTTTATTGTTGAGGATGTTGATGGAAAGAGTAAAATTATAAAAGTTTGAAATAGTTTTATAAAGATGAGGATTATTCTAAAATAAAGATGGTGAAAAAAGCAATTTTATTTGATTTGGATGATACTCTATATGATTATCATTATGCACATAGTAAAGCACTCGATGCCATTTATCCTCTTTTAGCAAAATATATTAAAATCTCAAAGAAAAAATTTCTCGCATTATATAAGATGGCAAATGATGAAATAAAAAATGAACTTGCAGGAACAGCGTCGTCGCATAATCGTGTTTTATATTTTCAAAGAGTTATTGAAAAAACCCATAATACTGTTGAACCAAAAATTATTTTAAAAATGTATAAAACTTATTGGGACACATTTCTAAATAATATGAAAATTGGAAAAGGAGTTGAACAAACATTAAAACTATTACAAAAAATGAAAATTAAAATAGCAATTGTAACTGATTTAACAGCACATATTCAACTGAGAAAAATAGATAAATTAAAATTGACCAAATATGTTGATTATCTTGTTACTTCAGAAGAAGCAGGAGGTGAAAAACCAAATGCGATTATATTTTTATTAGCATTGAATAAATTAAATATTCTTCCTAATGAAGCAATTATGGTAGGAGATAATTTAGTAGCGGATATTGAAGGAGCTAATTCTTTGGGGATTGATAGTGTAGCAATTACTAATAAAAAAATAAAAGCAGATAAAGAAGATTATAAAAAACCTAATTATATTATTAAAACAATTCCAGAAGTATTGGATATAATAAAAGATGGTGAAAAAATTTGAATTCATAAAATTAAAATATTTACCAAAAAAAACAGATGTAATTTGTCAATATAAAATTACTCCTGCGAGAGGTAAAAATTTTAGAGAAGTTATTAATGCTGTTGCAGGTGAAAGTTCTATTGGAACATGGACTGAAATTTCTACTCTGAAAAAAAATATTCATAAAAAACTTGCTCCAAAAATTTATTATATTGACAAAAAAAATTATAGGGTTAGAATTGCCTATCCTATTGAATTATTTGAATTAGGAAATTTGCCTGAGATTTTATCTTCTATTGGAGGGAATATTTTTGGAATGAAATCTGTTAAAGGATTATTATGGGAAGATATAAAAATCCCTAAGAAAATGTTGAAAAGTTTTAAGGGACCAAGATTTGGAATTGAGGGATTAAGGAAAAAATTTAATGTAAAAGACAGACCTTTTATTGGAACTATTGTAAAACCAAAGGTTGGATTAGATGAAAGAGAGCATGCTAAAGTTGCATATGAGGCTTGGAAAGGAGGTTGTGATATTGTTAAGGATGATGAGAATTTAACAAGCCAAAATTTTAATAAATTTAAGAAAAGATTTTTACTAACAAATAAGCTGAGGAAAAAAGCAGAAAAAGAAACAGGAAAGAAAAAAGCTTACTTGGTTAATTGCACAGCTGAAACAAATACTATGAAAAGAAGAATTAAGTTTGTTGAAGAAAATGGAGGGAATTATATTATGTTAGATATCTTGACTTTGGGTTGGGCAGCTTTACAAACAGCAAGGGATTTTACAAAACTTCCGATTCATGCACATCGTGCAGGACATGCAATGTTTGACAGAAATTCAAGTCATGGAATGAATATGGAAGTAATTGCGCAATTCGCAAGAATGGTAGGAGTTGATACTTTACATATTGGAACTGTTGTAGGAAAAATGGTTGGAGGAAAAGATGAAGTTTTACATATTGAACAAGATATTGAACAAGAATTCACAAAAGAAACAAGAAAAAATCTTTCTCAAAAGTGGTATAAAACAAAACCTGTTTTGGCTGTAGCTTCTGGAGGAGTTCATCCTGGAATAGTTGGTAAAATTATGAAGAACCTGGGAAAGGATATTGTCATTCAAGCAGGAGGAGGAATTCACGGACATAAATTTGGAACAGAAGCTGGCGCAATTGCAATGTGTCAAGCAGTTGATGCTGTCTTGAAAAAAAAGAGTTTGAAAGAATATGCAAGGACGCATGTTGAATTAGAAGAGGCTTTAAAGAAATGGGGGTGAAAAAAATAAGAAGAGCTATTTTTATTGTTGTATATACACAAACAAAACAAGGAATAAAATATTTAATTTTGAAAAGAAAACTTCATTGGAAAGGTTGGGAATTTCCAAAAGGTGGAATAAAAAAATATGAATTAAGAAGGTTTGCTATAAGGAGAGAATTAAAAGAAGAAACAGGATTAAAGCCTTTGAAGATAAAAAGTTTTAGAAAAAAAGGAGTTTACAAATATAAAAAAGAATGTCTAGACAGGCCAAAAGTTGCAGGCCAAACATACAAATTATACGCTGTTGAAGTAGAGAAAAAGAAAATAATATTGGATAAACTAGAACATTCTGATTTTAAATGGGTTGGTTTTTCTGATGCCATGAAAAAATTAACTTGGAAAAATCAAAAAGATTGTTTGAAAATTGTAAATGAGAAATTAAATAAATAGATTTAAAATACTCTTCTTCTTTAAGTAAATATGAAATTTAGAGAGATGATTACAGACAGAGGAACTATGATTTTTTGTGGCAAAAGTGCGCCGAATAACGAGGAACTTATTACACAGGTAAGAAAAAATGAGGAAGTTTTTCATACTGCGGCTGTTGGAAGCGGGTTTGTAAATATTAAAGGGCGAGCAAAAAAAGGAGACATAAAAAATGCGGCGATTTTTTGTGCGGCATTTTCAAAAGATTGGAAAAAAAATAAAAAAGATGTTATTGTTCATCGCTTTAAAGGAAAAGATATTTGTAAAAAAGCCGGAATGAAGATTGGAACATTTGGAGTTGATAAAATCAAAAAAATTAAAATAAAAAAAGAAGAAATTCAGAGGTTTTTGAAAGAATGGGAAGAATAGGAAGCATACAATTAGGAAAGCAGGGTTTGACAGAAAATTTTTTGAAAACTTTGCAGGACCATTTTAAAAAATTGTCAAATGTGAAGATTTCTGTTTTGAAAAGTTGTTGTAGGGATAAAAAAGAATTGGAAAAAATCTCAGAGGAGATTTTGGAAAAATTAGGAAAATATTATACTGCGCGGAATATTGGTTATACAATTATTTTGAAAAAGTGGCGGAAGGCGAGAAAATAACATGTATTTTTGAAGACAGATATTAATAAAAAGACATTGTCAGTTAAAATTGAATGATAAGTTATGACCAATGGAAAATTATTATAGAAGATGATGAATTAGATGTAAGATTAGATCCTCAAGAAATAGAAGGATATGGATTAAATGTAAGAGAAACTGAAAAATATCTTCTTTTTCCAAGAGGAACATTAAAAGAACTTGCAAATGCAAATAGACAAAGAGGAAAAGGAATTATTGAAAGATGGTTGCCAGTTCATCAAAGAGAAGGAGAGTTTTTTAGAGGAACTGATTTAAACTATGATTCTATAAGGGCTATAGTAATTCAAGCCTATTTAAAAGAAGAGGAAGAATACCGAGAACATTTAAGCAAAAATTTATAAACCTAAATACTTCTTTATTTTTAGTTAAATAACTCTATGAGTTATTCTATTGCTGTAGAGCAAGACAAATAAAATGGCAAGCATATATGAATTTAATGCACAGGAATATAATTTAAAATTAGCTGAAGCACTGAAAAAAGTTGCTGAGTTTGAAATGCCAGAGTGGGCAGGGTTTGTGAAATCTGGTTCTGCAAAAGAGAGGCCAATTGACGACGAGGATTTTTGGCACAAGAGGGCTGCAAGTATTTTAAAACAAATTTACAAAAAAGAGATTGTTGGGGTAAATCGTTTAAGGACAAAATATGGTTCTAAAAAAAATAGGGGTTACAAACCAGAGAAATTCAAAAAAGCTGGTGGGAAAATAATTCGAACAATTCTTCAGCAAGCAGATGCGGCAGGTTTTACAGAAATTGCAAAAGTGGTTAAAGGTGTTCGAAGTAAAAAACCTGGACGGCAATTAACTGCTAGAGGAAAAGAATTTATGGAGGATTTGAAATGAAATCAATAGCAAACAAACTATTTATCCCAGAAAAAATGTTAAAAAAAAGAATTAGTGAACAATTATCCGAAAACCTAGAAAATGTTGATAAAAAAGTTGAAGAATTAAGAAAGTTTATAAAAAATTATTCTAACGCCTCATCAATAAAAATTGTGGACGGGACATTAAAGAAAAATAATTATGTTAAATATTTTGAGGGGCTTACTCAAGGAGAACAAGCGTTGCTTCTTTCTTATATAGAAGATAAATATTGTGAATTTATTAAAAAAAGATGGGATTATTATAATTCACATAAACATGAAATAAAATTGTTTTGGTCAAGAAATAAAGATTAATGGGAATAAAAAATCAAGCTAAAAAAACAAAACTTGCGAAAGAAGGCAGGAAGACAAAGTGGGCACCTGTTTGGGCTGTTATTAAAAAATATGGTATGGGAAAAAAGGTTCATCCGTCTACTATGACAAAAAACAGACGTTCATGGAGAAGAACTAAATTACATATTAAACCTAGACGACAGAGAAAGTCACATTTTGGATAAATGGCAAAAAAAATAGAACCTAAAACAGAAAAAATTGAAAGAGAATATATTATCCCGCTTAGATATAAAGGGAGGGCTGTTCCGCGTTATAAAAAAACTCCAAAGGCTATTAAGACAATTAAAGAGTTTTTAGCAAAACATATGAAAATTAAAAATCGGGATTTGAAAAAAATTAAGATTGATAAATATTTGAATGAGCAGATGTGGTTCAGGGGAATTAAAAAGCCGCCTGTGAAAATTAAAGTTAAGGCTGTTAAGGAAAAAGGTGTTGTTAAGGTTGAACTTGTAGATTATTCTGATAAATTAAAGTTTAAAAAATTAAGAGAAGAGAAAAAAGAAAAAGCGGCTGAAGAAGTTGGGAAGAAGAAAATAGCACCCAAGGGCGTACCTCCTGTAGAAAGAGATTTAAATACAGAGGGCAAAAAACTTGCTGAAGAAGAAATAAATACAGAAGGCAAGAAAAAGATTGAGTCGGCAAAAATAAAAGCTGGTGCAGAGGTTATGAAACAAATTGAAAAATCAGCAGCTAAAGAATTAAAGCAAAGTGTTGGTGGGAAGAAAAAGCAAAAGACTCAGCCTGTTAGAAAAGCTTTGGCGAAGTAATTATTTTAACTCAAATCTATTTTTATCCCGGCTAGTTAATTTATCCATATGTTTTTTCCATGCTTCATCTAAATTAATATTATGTGAATTTGCCAGACAAACTACGGCAAATAAAATGTCTGCCATTTCAGAACTAATGTCTGCTGTATCTTTTGGAGATTTTTTAATGCGAGGACCATATCGGTTATTTAATTCTCTAGACAATTCTCCTACTTCCTCAACCATTTGAGCTAAAATTTCTAATGGTTTGTAATATCCTATTTTCAATTTGCTAATCCATTCATCTACTTGGTTTTGAATTTCTTTTAGAGACATGCTTTAATTAATTAAGATAAATATATAAATTTATGTGGGCAGGAAATTGTATGTTGCAAAAATTACTTAAGGAACTTGAAGTGGCAGGAAATCCTGAGCAAGCAGAGATTCTTCAGCGGTTTTTCAAAACAGGGCCAGGAGAATATGGTGAAGGAGATATTTTTTTTGGGATTAAATCTAAACAGATACATGACATTGCAAAAAAATATTATGGGATTGGTTTGCCAAAAATTAAAGAATTGTTAAAAAGTAAAATTCATGAACAGCGTGTTTGTGCTTTGAGAATTTTAGATAAAAAATTCAAAATCGCAGATGAAGAAGAAAAAGAAAATATTTTTAATTTTTATTTACAAAATATAAAATGCGTGAATAACTGGGATTTAGTTGACTTAAGTGCTCCAAATATTGTTGGTGATTTTTTGTTTAAGCGTGATAAAAAGATTTTGTATAAGTTGGTTCGTTCTGAAAATCTTTGGGAAAGAAGAATTGCGATTGTTTCTACTTTTAATTTTATTAGAAAAGATGAATTTGGTGATGCTCTTGCAATTTCAGAATTGTTGCTTCAAGACACACATGATTTAATCCATAAAGCAGTCGGTTGGATGTTAAGGGAAATTGGAAAACGTAATGAAGAAGTTGAAGAGAATTTTTTAAAACAGCATTATAAGGAAATGCCGAGGACCATGTTGCGTTATGCGATTGAGAGATTTGAAGAAGAAAAGAGAAAGAAATATTTGAAAGGAGAAGTTTAAAGTATATTTTATAATGAATAAAAACTTATAAATAAAAGAAATTCTCCTTAATTATGGTTAGGGAATCTATTTTCGGAACAGAAAGACCAGAGGTTAAAATTATGATATTTGATACCCCTGGCGAGAATGAAACACAATTAAATGAAGACTTGTTTGAAACCCAAATATTAGAGCACTTTAAAGAAAATAGATTTTTATGTAAAAGAAAGATAGCATATATGGCTTTTAAAAATATGGGAAGTGGGGAGCTTTCTAAAGGGTTTGATGGAGTAGCCAGAGCAAATGTATTGATGGAAAATATTTCTTATGATATAGCTAAAAAATTTTCTAGAGGGTATAGAAGGACAAATTAATTAAAGTTAATCTTTTAAAGTTTTAATTCTTAAAATCATAATGAACCTTCAAAGACTAAAACAAGAAAAAAGCATAAAAGAACTTTTAGAGTTTGGAATTATAAATATTGATAAGTCTTCTGGACCGACGAGTTTTAATGTTTCTGATTTTGTGAGAAAAAGTTTGGGTTTAAGAAAAACTTCTCATTTTGGAACACTTGACCCAAAAGTTACAGGAGTTTTGCCTATTGCCTTGAATCGTGGTTGCAAACTTACAGGATATTTTTTAGGAGAAGATAAAGAATATGTTGGAATAATGAGAATCCATGATGAGGTTGAGTTAAAAAAAATTAAAGAAGTTATTAAAAAGAAATTTACTGGGGTGATAAAACAAACTCCGCCTGTAAAATCTCGTGTGAAAAGACAGGAGCGTGAAAGAGAAGTTAAAGCATTTGAATTAATTGAGAGGGGCGAGGCAAAGCCTCTAACTACTTCGTCCAAGCTTGGCCAAAGTAAGGAAGGAAAGAATATTTTGTTTAGGGCAGAAGTTCAGGGCGGGACTTATATTAGAAAATTAATTGATGATTTAGGAAAAGAGTTGGGGGTTGGGGCGCATATGTTAGAATTGCGGAGAGTTAGGGCAGGAATTTTTAAAGAGAATGATAAGGAATATCCTAGTGTAAATTTGTATGATTTTGAAAAGGCTGTTAATGCGTACTTCGCACCCAAGGGTGTACCCTCTGTAGATGGAGATATAAATACAGAGGGCAGAAATGATAAATTGTTAAGAGATATGATAATTCCTGGGGAAATTGTTTCTGAACTGCATTCTGTTGTTAAAATAAAAAAGGACAATTTAAAAGCTATTTTCACAGGCAAACCGATTCAAGAAAAAGATTTAGTAAAAAAACCAGATGTTAAAAAAGATGAGACAATTGTTGTTTTTTGTGAAAATAAATTTGTTGGAATTTACAAAACAATTTTAAGTGAGCATGTTTTTGCAAAGTCTGAGTTTGTTATACAACCTTTGGCATAACATTGAGATTAAGAGAAGTTCGACGAAGTCGAATTTGGGAAATTTCAGCAGGAAATTTCCTCTTAATCGCTGTTAAACGTCCCGACGACTGAAAGGAGGAGAGCCTGCAAGGCGGTATAGAGGATTTGCGTAGCAAACCGGAGACGTTTTTTCGGGGGCGTTACATTAAAAGAACGAAGTGATACATCAAAGACAACATGATAAAGGCGAACTACTATTTAGAACTTCCAAAATATAAATGGTTGGATAATATTGTTACTTTTTCAAATATAAG
>CAZRAT010000003.1:0-47708 GCA_964598185.1 Candidatus Woesearchaeota archaeon
AGAGATTTTTTTTGCAGGGATAAATAAAGTTTTCATATAAACGAAAGAGAAAAGTGGTTTTAAAGTTTGCGAATATAAAAAGTGAACCTCCCAATCACAGCAGAGTTATGGGGGATACGAATAAAATAAAAAAATAAAGACAGGGCTTTGAAAAGCCCTAAAAATTTTTTACAAACTATAACAAGGTCCTTCTCCATGACAAGGTTGGTTACATACGCAATCGCAAGTATCACAAAAACAACTTTGATCATAAGTTTCGTTCTTCAAATCATAATTTGCTCCTGCAAGAATCTTTGCTCCTTCCAATGATTCCAAAATTTCAGAATCCATTACTTCAACATTTTCTAAACTCATTTTTCTTTACCCCCTTTCAATTCTATTAATGAATCTGCACTTTTCCCAAAAATTTCTTTAAACAACTTAAACAATTCTTCTTCGTCCATTTGAAGAGACGCACTTTTTAAAAATTTAATTATTTTATTTGCTCCAGATTCTCCAAAGTGCTCCATAATTGAACAAATCATTAAATGTCCAATCCCATAATTATATTGGGGATCTTTTCCTCCTTTTAATGAAGGAATATTAAAGTTAATTTTATTATCACAATTTTTAGCACTATGATATTTTGCCAGTCCTTCATTAAATAAGGGCAAATCAACTAGTTTAGAATAACCATAAAATAAATGAGATACTTCATGTGCAAAAGTTCCAAAAATACTTTCCTTTTTGTGAATAGTAAATTTCTCAATAACTGAAGGTGAAAATATATTAATTGTTGTGTGATATCCCACCATTGCACACATCCAATTTTGTTTAAATTCTTTCCCTGTGAAAAATAGGAATTCTTTAGGAGAATAAATAAAACAAATTCTAATCAAAGGCAAGTCTTTATCAAATGAATAAAACTTTTTAATCTCCTGATATTTTTCTTCAAGCTTTTCAAAATCAAAATTTTCTAAATATTCGTTGTCCACTTCTTCATGTCTTATTAAAAATCTTCCTTTTTGTGTAATCATTCTATTAAGAAGCCTCCAGCTTTTAAAATTCTTCCGAATGTTTTTGCCTTGTCTCTTAAATGCTTTGGAAAGTCATTTAATCTAAATCCTTTTGGTCTTATTCCTTCAACAAAATTTTTCATTTGCTCATTAACTAAAAGAGTTCCCCCATTATATAATATGTAACTATTATTACTTTCTTTTCGTGTCCCATAAAGATTTATTTTATACGAAATATTTTCATTAATAGAAGGTAGTTTTTTTAATGGAACGCTTTCTTCAAGTTTTCTAACCATTCTAGAATCTTTTTTATCCAACCCTTGTCCTTCTTGCAAGCCTTCATATCTGCAACCGCCCCCACAAGAACTTACTTCTGCACAATCTTTACACTCTTCAGGAACATATTCATTTTTTCTAAACGAATTTAATCTATCCCAAATTTTCCTAAAAGGTTCTTCAAAAACATTTCCTTCTATAAAAGGGGAATGCCCGCAAGTTCTTATGTCTCCATTATATGCAATTTGAATTGTTGCCCTTCCTGCACTACAACTTCTCCTGAACGTTTGATCCTGCCTTAAGTCTTCAGGCAGAGCACAATAAGGAATTACTTCTAAAACATTAACTTTAATACTAAAATTTTCCCTTAACTTTACTAGATCTCTCAATACACCAACCATTTCTTCATTATCTAGATGATAACCTGAATCTTTTCTAAATGCAGGTCTTAATGCAGGAGTCATAGCAAAAGAATTTATTCCAAAATTTTCTACAAGAAATTTTCCTTGTTCGTAAACAGAATCTTTATTTATTTTATGTACTACCATATTAATTGTTGGTTTAAAACCTTCTTCAATAATATTTTCTAAATTGTTTAGAACTATTTTAAGATTGTTTCTATTAGTAATTTTATTAAAACTTTCCTCTTGAAATGAAGGCAATGAAATTAAGAATCCCATATCAGGATTTGCATCTTTTAATTGAGATAACTTATTAGGATTTAACAAAGACAAATTAGTATTCATACTACAAGGGGCTTTTCTCTCGAAAAGTCTTTTAGCAATTTCTAATGAAGCAGGCATATTCATTAAAGGTTCTCCGCCGGTGATTACTGTATCAAAAGGTTTTATTTGTTCAACAAGGATGTCCATTAATTTTTCTGCTGATTCATGAGACATTTTTTTATTTACAGGATTGTCTTCTCTCCAATAATTATAACAATAGAAACATTTATGGTTACAATCTTCTGTAACTTCAATTTGTGCGTTCAAAGGATATTTTAATCCAACACTTTCTTCCATTTTATTTTTTTCAGAATACGCTTCCGAGATGCGACCACCTCTAAATATTTTAAGATTAAGAACTTTTTAAGTTTTACAATTAATAATTTTCAAACTTATTTTGTTCGTCTTTTTTTGGTTTTGCTACTTCCTTGTAAATTTTTGCAAAAGAAGGCGTTACAATGATTGTATTCTCGCCAAATCCTGCAATGCTCCCTTCAAGAGCGTCTGTTGTTTTCTTGACTTTTGAAACTGCCCTTTTTAATTCAATAGGGTCTTTTTGCCTTAGAATTTTTATATCAATTATTGCAATAGTGTATCCTTCTCTTAAAGCGTTTAAAACTTCTGTCACATCCTCATATTGTTTTAGCACGAAAAGTCTTACAAGCACCTTATTTTCTTTTTCTTTTTTTCCTAAATCAATTTCAATATATTCATTGTCTGCGTCGGAACTTCCAATTGAATCAGAGAAAGCTCTTTTAATTTTTTCGAATACCATAGTTAATTTATAGATGAGATATTTATAAAGATTTCGGGGATTTTTTGACTATTTACTTCTTGGTCTGTTTCATCACTTCTTCTCGTAAGGAAGTTAATTTTTCTGTCAAAGAAAGCTCTTGTTTTCCAATTGTGCTCAATCTTAAATTAAGAATTTTCTCTTTATTTAATAGTTCTTCCTTCACTTTATTTTTATCTGATTTAATCATTAATTGCCCAATAAGTTTGAAGACATCATCTTTAGCGTTTTCTATTTCTTTTAGTGCTGCTTTTGATTCAGACAATTCCATATCAAAAGCTTGTTTTTGCAAGAGCAAATTTTGAATGTTCTGCTCTAACATTTGTATTTCTTGTATTTTGTTTTGGTCCATTTTAAAATTATACTGCTTTTACGATTTTAACTTTAGTTCTTGGTTTGTAAAAAACCTTGCTCCCACAATGAGGACAAACAAATCTTTTTTCAAGATTTTTTGCAGCAATCTTTTTCTCACATTTGAAACATTTGTAGTTTACCATATCAAAAGAACCTAAGCGGTTCTTTGGAATTTCCCTTCCTGTTCCGCGATGCGATTTCTTTAAGAGCCTCCGATGGAAATCGCGCAAATTTAATTTTAATCATACTATTTTTCATTTTGTTTAATTTATAAATTTATTCATCTAAGCAATAAGTGTTTGAAGCAAATTTTTTTTTGCATTTTGAACATTCCCATATTCCTTTTGAAAGTCTTTTTGCTCCAAGTTTTTCGCAGAAAGGACATTTTTGTTTTTTCCTTTGTTTAACTTCTATCTTAACTAATTTATTCCTAACTGTTTTTCCATATCTTGCTCCGAATCTTCCTGCTGATTTTGTTTTTTTTGATTTTGTAGCCATTTTAATAAAATGGGGATACCAGGATTTGAACCTGGGTCACGAAGTCCCAAACCTCGGATCTTACCAAACTGGACCATATCCCCATAAAAAATAGAACTATGTGTTATTTATAAATTATTTCTTTTTAGGTTCTACCTTTGGTGCAGATTCAGTTTCTTTCTTAGCTCCTTCCTTTTTCTCAGTCTCTGCTTCTTTTTCTTGAGCTTCTTTCTTAATTATTATATCTTGTTTAGCTTTTATTTCTGAAAAATATTCTTCTAATTCTTTTTTCTTTTCTTCAGAAGTTTCTGTTTTTTCTTCTTTTATTTCTTTATCATATTTTCCTTCATCTATTTCTTGCTCAACTTCAGAAGCAGGTTTACTCTCGACTAAAACTCCTAAACTAACACAACTTCCAACAACAGTTTTTACAGCAGTCTTAAGGTCTTTACATAAAAGATTTGGCAGTTTTGTTTTTGCGACAGAAATTATTTGTTCTATTGAGGCGTTTGCTACTTGTGCTTTTTTCTGCACACCTGAACCTTTCTCAATTCCAAGTTCTTTTTTTATTAACTCTGAAACTGGTGGAGAAAATACACTAACACTAAAATCTTTTGTTGAAGCATCTATATCCAATTCAACAGGAACTTTTAATCCTTTGAAATCTTTTGTTGATTCATTTACTTTTTGAATAACTTGATTTATATTCATACCAATTGGTCCAAGCTTTTGGCTAAGTGCTGGTCCTGGTGCCATCTCTCCTCCTTCAACTAATAATTTAATTATCATCTTCTTCTCCACCTTCTCTTCTGATAACTTTTACATTATCAAGTTTAATTGTTACAGGCAATGGAACAACTGCTGCAAGCAAACTCACAACAACTTCTTCTTTTTGCTTGTCTATTCTCATAACTTTTGCTTTTTCTTTTTTAAAAGGTTCGGAAATTATTTCTACAATATCTCCTTCTTCTATTGAAATAGAAACTGCTGAGGGTTCAATCATGTTTTTTACTTCTTCGTAACTTATTGTTTTTCCGATGATTCCTTTTACATACGGCAAATTGAACACAGCCTCTTCTGCGGAATCTCTGTCTTCTGCTTCCAAAAGAATATATCCTCTCAAACCATGAGGTATTGACACAGAAAATACATTTATGTTTTTCTTTTCAATTCTATCAGCGATCATATCGACTGCTCTTTCTTCCTTGTTTGTTGTTACTTTTATAATAAATATCATTTTCAAAACAACCTAAGCGGTTTTTTTGTATTTTCCCTTCTTGTTCCGTGATGCAATTTCTTTATTGCAATCCAAGGGAAATCGCGCTTTAGTTTTTGCTCCAACTAAGACATAAACATCTTAGAAGACAATGTTACTTAAAATTTTGCATTTAAAAAGTTTTACTTTATGAACATTTTCATAATTATTGAAATTAAAAAGCCGATAATCCCTAATGCTAAAATTCCTAAGGCAGAAACTTTGGCAATTGTTTCAAATTCTTTTTTAGTTGGCTTTTTCAAAACAAACCAAACTCTTTTACATTTCATAAAAAATGATTTTGTTGAAGTTATTAATTCCATAAAAGAAAAAAGTTTAAAGGGTTTTTAAAATTGATGTTCAAATAAAAAATTATTCCAAAGGGACATGGTAGCGAAGCAAATCATATTTTACATCTATTTCATCTTTGGGAAATTTTCTTTTAATTTCTTCACCTAAATTTTCATAATCAAAAATTATTTTTTCAACTTCTCCTCTTAAAGATAAATCTTCTTGAGCATTATTTTTTCCTGGAGAGTATTTCATTAATTTTTCTAAAGTTTCTAAATTATCCTCTTCTCCCATTTTATTCAAAGAACTCTATTCCAAGTTCGTCTTCAATTTCTTTGTGCTTGATACTTTCTATTGATTCTCCATGCCCCATGATTTGTGAACTTTTTACTCCTGTTACAATTAATAAAACTCTGATTGATTTTTCCATATCTTCTGAGATTTGCGCCCCCCAGATTAATTTTGCTTCAGGACTAAGTTTATTTCCAATTGTTTCTATAATTAATTTGCATTCGTCCAAACTCATATCTGGGCCACCGATAATATTCACTAATGCGCCAGTTGAACCAGATATATCTACATCTAAAAGAGGATTTTCAATTGCTTTTTCCACGGCTTCTATTGCTCTTTGCTGAGAGTCTGACTCTCCCATTCCGATTAATGAAACGCCTCCGTTAGACATGATTGCTTTTATATCTGCAAAATCAAGATTTACTAAACCAGAAGTTGTTACTAATTCTGTTGTTCCCTTGACAGCATTTGTCAAAATTTCATCAGAGATTTTAAATGCTGTATGCAATGGCAAATCAGGTGCTAATTCTAATAATTTGTCGTTGGGAATTACAATTAATGTGTCTACTGTTGATTCTAGTCTTTCCAAGCCTTCTAAAGCATTTTCAATTCTTTTTCTTCCTTCAATTGTGAAAGGCAAGGTTACAACACCTATTGTTAAAGCGCCTTGTTTTTTTGCGAGTGCGGCTACTACTGGCGCAGCGCCTGTTCCTGTTCCTCCGCCCAAACCACAAGTTATGAAAATCATGTCGCTTCCTGCAATTTTTTTCTTGATTTCAGATTCAGATTCTTTTGCTGCTTCTTGCCCAACCTTTGGATTGCTTCCTGCTCCAAGCCCCATAGTTAATTCTTTTCCTATCAGAATTTTTTTGTCTGCATTAGCATATAATAAATCTTGAGCGTCGGTATTTATTGCAATTAATTCCCCTCCTTTAATTCCAATTTCCCTCATTCTGCTCAAAGAATTATTTCCTCCTCCCCCAATCCCTATAACTTTAATTTTGGCTGATTGTTTTTTTAAAAGTTCTGCAAGTTCTTGGTCAATTTCCTTTAATTCTTGCGACAATCCAGACATAGAATTTGGCTCTTGATAGATTTCTTCCATACCAAATAGAATTAACTTCTATTTATAAGAATTATTGTGGTGATTTGTTAGTTAAATTTTTATAATGCGTTTAATTAAGGAATATATGAATAAAAAAAGAGTGTTTGGAATTTTGCTTTTGGCATTTTCCTTAATTATTTTATCCTTGGAAAATAATATTGTAATAACAGGAAATGCTATTGGAGATGGTTTTTCATTTTCGTTTGTAAATCTTATAGGATTTGTTTTATTAATTGGTTCAGTAATTCTTTTGATATCAAACAAAACTTTAGATTATCTTGTTATTCCTGGTGGAGAAGATGATTGGAAAAAAGGAAGATTAGATAGGGCATTGGAAGAAAAAAATAAAGGAAGAAAGATAAAACAAATGTATTGGATGAAAGGAAAAGATAGTGAAGAAGATATTTTGCTTTTAGGAGAAAAAGTGAAATCAGGTGAAAGAATTGGTTTTGATACATTTCCTTTGCATTATTTAGAATATAGGGAATTAATAAAAAAAGCTCAGAGAGATGGGAAGTTTCCTAAAAAAGTAAGAACAGAGAATCTGGCAACAGGGCAAGGACCTAAGGAATGGGTTTATGGATTACTTGGATTGTCTGAAGAAATATTAAAGAGAAGAAAATTAGATTATAAGAAAAATCGAGATGAAGGGTATCTTGAGAAAGTGAAAGAGTTTGTTCATAAGTTTATTTAACTACTTTCTCTTTAATTTTCTTTCAATATCATCAAATTTCTTTTTGTTATTTAAATCAAAAATCCATTCTAAAAAAAGAATTGCAGGAAATATAATAAAAAGTGTTAAAATAAGTCCTTCAATTGTTAATCTTTTTATTTGGGAAAAATCTAAGTCCATAAAGATTCCATGTATTATAGAAGCAATTGAAATCAAAACTGAGAATACAAATAAAATTAAAACTTGTTTTTTTAGGAAAGGTAGGGATTTCATATATTAAATAAGAAACATGGGTTTTTATTTATTTTCTTTCTCTACTTTCGGTTCAATCTCTTTTATTTCCAACTCTAAATCAAAAAGCTCTTTGAATTTGTCCTTGAACATCTCCACAAATTTAACCATTGTTTTTTCTACTTCAATGATTAATTTCTTATCTTTACTTTGACCACGCTTGGACGAAGTAGATAAAGGCTTTGCCTCTTGTTCTATTTTAAATTTTACATCCTTTCTAAATAAAAATTCATTGAACGATTTTATTTTTTCATTTATGTCTTCTATTTTTCTTAAGACTTTTATATTATAGATAATGTCTTTTCCTGCGAGAGGGTTGTTGAAGTCAACCATAACTCTGCCTCCTGAAACAGTGAGAATTTTTGCTACCTTATTATCAAAATTAAATAATGTTCCGGGAACAGGATTAATCTTGTGTTGGTGAAAAATTTTCATTGGAATCATTTGCACGAGTTTTGATTCCCTATTTCCAAAAGCTTTTTCTGGAGAAAGTTCAATTATGTATTTTCCAATTTCTTTCCCAATCAAAAAATCATCTACTCCTTTGAGGAACATACCTTCTCCTAAACAAAAGACAAATGGTTTTGGTTCTATATTAAGTTTTGCAGATTCAATCTCTTCCTTAACATTTGAATCAAAAATTTCTCCTTCCTTGATTTTTCCTGTGAATTCTATTTCAATAAAGTCTTTTTTCTTTAAATCCATTTTATTATTTTATTGAAAATATTTATAAACATATCTTTTTTTGAATTGTTATGGTTTTAAAGATTATTAATGCGACAGAAGCAAGAGTTGGGACAAATATCCTTCTTGAAGGAAAGTCATTTACTATTAAAAAAATGGATGTTAGCAAGACAGGAAAGCACGGCCACTCAAAAGTGCGGATTGAAGCAGTTAGCATTCTTGATGGAAATAAAAAAGTTTTTGTTGTCCCGGGTCATGACAAGATTGAAATCCCTCTCGTGGATAAAAGAAAAGCGCAAGTTCTTTCAAAAGTAGGCAAAAAAGTAAGCATTATGGATTTAGAGAATTTTGAAACCTTGGAGGTGGATTGTCCTGATGAAGAAGTTTTTAATTCATTGGAAGAAAATGATAATTGTGAATATTGGGATATTGAAGGATTGAAAATAATTAAAAGAAAGTTGTAAATTAAAATATATTTCTGAGAAGATAAATTAATAAAAAGGTAGAGCTGTTAAAATATTTATGGCTAGAGAAGGTTTTATTCAAAAAACTCTTAATTTAGGAAGATTGGTAGTAGACGATTTAACACGTATTGAGGGAGATGATTTTAAAAGATTAAATAAAACGCAGTTTGTTAATGAAGAAAAAAGTCCTGGGGAGCATGGACAGATCAAAGAGGTTTACACTGTCTTAAGATTAAAGCCCGATACAGAAGATAGATACCATGGAAAGAATTTTCTTTTAATAGAATATTTGAAAAAAGATGAAATGTGCCCTTTTCGTGCTGAAATTTATGATTTTAATTTGAAACTTAGTGAGACATGTAGTTAAAAAGATTTTAACAAAAACTTAAAAACCTATTTTTTCTCTATTAATTATGGCAAAAATCATAGAAGCACAAAATAGATTATTCAAAAATATTTTTGTATGCAAAAAATGTAAATCCAAGATTAGAGCAGACCCTCAAAAAATTTTAAAAGGAAAAGTAAGGTGTAGAAAATGCGGAAAAAGTGCATTTAGGCCTTTGAAAAAAAAATAGGTTAAAATGAATTTTATAATTTATGATATTTTTTTATTAGTTTTATTTGCAATATTTATTTCTATTTTTCTTTATAAGAAAAAAAATAATTTGAAACAAGAAGGGATTTTATTTTTGTATAAAACTAAGTGGGGAATAAAATTAATTAATTACATTGGAGAAAAACACAAGAGAATGTTGAATTTTTTAAGTTATATCTCTATAAGTTGTGGTTATGTTTTAATGATTGGTATGCTTTTTATTTTGTTTCAAACAGTTTACCTTTATCTTACTACATCTATTTCTCAAGTGATTAAAATTCCTCCTATAGCTCCGCTTATTCCTTATTTTCCAAAATTATTCGGGTTGCAAAGTTTATTCCCCCCGTTTTATTTTATTTATTTTCTTTTTGCGCTTTTGATTGTAGCTACAGTTCATGAGTTCTCGCATGGAATTTTTGCAAGAAAATCCGGGATAAAAATAAAGTCAACAGGATTTGCTTTCTTTAAATATTTCCCTGCTTTTTTCGGAGCATTTGTAGAACAGGATGAAAAGCAAATGGAGAAAGCCAAAAAGTTTGACCAAATGAGTGTGCTATCTGCTGGAGTTTTTGCGAATGTTGTTGTTGCAATTTTGTTTTATGCTATTTTATTTCTGTTTTTTTCTTTTGCTTTTACAGCGTCGGGAATTATGTTCAACACATATGCTTATTCGGCTGTAGAAACCTCTAAAATAATTTCTATAAATGGGGTTCTGCTTGAAAATAATTCATATGATAATCTTTTAGATTTAGCAAATGAAACTGGATTTAATCAAATTAAAACCAAAGAAAGAGATTATGTTTCAACTAAAAAAGTTTTGTTGGAGCAAGAACAAAATAAAGGAGCTATTGTTTTATATTATGATTCTCCAGCGATAAATTCTAATTTGAGCGAGATAATTAGTGAGATTAATGATTTCAAGATAGATAGCATTGAAAAATTGCAAGAAGAGTTAGAAAAATATTCTCCTGGAGAAGAAATAGAAATTAAGACTATTGAAAACGGATTTGTTTCTGTTAAAAAAATAATTCTAACTGAACACCCTGAAATTAAAGGGGCTGCTTGGTTAGGGGTTGGTTTTATGAATTCTAAAGGAGGAGTCTTAAATAAAATTATTGGATTTTTTCCTTCTTACAAAAAAACAAATGTCTATTATAAACCAAATAATAATTTAAGTAAGTTTATCAAAGATTTTTTATGGTGGATATTTGTTATTAATATTCTTGTAGCATTGTTTAATATGCTTCCTGTAGGAATTCTCGACGGGGGAAGATTTTTCTATCTAACAATTTTAAGCATAACAAAATCTGAAAAATTTGCTAAAAGAAGTTTTAAGCTTATGACACAATTAATTTTACTTCTGTTTATTGCAATTATGATAAAATGGGTATTTAGTTTTTTTTAGGAAAATATTTAAAGTAGATAAACAAATATAATTTTAATTAAAAGCGGAGTGTTACCATGGCAAAGAAAAAAACTGCTAAGAAAAAAGCAGGCAAGTCTAAGAAAAAAAAGAAATAGCAAAGGTTTAAATTGTATTTATTTTTTTAAATTATATGATCCCGGAAAAATTAAAAAAAATTTTGAAAAAGCAACATTATGAAATTGTTGGAAAACATTCTGCTGTACAAATTTGTCGTTGGACGAAAAATTCTCTTCGTAATGAAGGTGTTTGTTATAAAGAACAATTTTATGGAATAAATTCCCACCTCTGTTGCCAAATGACGCCGGCAGTTATGTGGTGTCAAAATAAATGTTTGCATTGTTGGCGGGCAATTGAATTAACCATTGACGATAAATTAACTGGAAAGTTAGATTCGCCGAAAGAAATTATTGATGGATGTATTCTTGCACAAAGAAAATTGATTAAAGGATTTAAGATTCTTCCAAAAACAAAAGACAAAAGTCCAAGTAGAGTTAATATGAAAAAGTGGGAAGAAGCACAAGAACCAACGCAGTTTGCGATTTCTCTTTCAGGAGAACCAACTTTATATGAAAAAGTTGGAGAATTGATTGAAGAACTTCGTCGACGAGGAAAAACAAGTTTTCTTGTAACTAATGGTTTGTATCCTGAAAAAATAAAAGAATTAATGGAAAAAAAACAATTACCAACACAACTTTATGTTTCTGTAAATAGTCCAAATAAAAAACTTTATGTTCCTTTTCATAGAAGTTCTAAAAAAGATGCTTGGGAAAAATTAAATGAAAGTTTGAGTTTATTTCCTGGGCTTAAAGGAAAAACTAGAACGGTTTTTAGAATGAATCTTGTTAAAGATTTGAATATGAAACCAGAGTATGCAAAAGAATATGCAGAAATGATAAAGAAATATCAACCTTTAATTGTTGAAGTTAAAGGATTTATGAGTGTTGGTTTTGCAAGGCAGAGATTAGGTTATGATAAAATGCCTACAAATGAAGAAATGAAAAATTTTATTAAATTAATAGAAAAAGAATTGACACCCAAGGGTGTACTCTCTGTAAATGGAGATGTAAATACAGAGGGCAAAGAAACAGGATATAAATTATTAGATAATCATGAAAGAAGCCGAGCTTTTGTTTTGGGAAAAGATAAGGGAGAGTTGAAGATTACAAAAGAGCAGATTTAATCTAAAAAATTTATCTTTTCTCCTCGTTTCCGATATCTTGCCTTTTCCATTGCTTTCTTCACAACTTCTAAATTTGAGCCGTCATACCTAATAACCTGTGGGTGCGAGAAATTTTTATTGCCCTCATTTGCAGGCATGATAACTAGTCCCCTATCTCTCCAACTGAGCCATCTTTCAACATACCCAGGAAAATCATCTACAAGAACTTTTCCATAAACAGTCCCTTTATCTCTTGTAATTGTTATATCTATCTCTGATCCAAGATGTTTGTCTACCCATTCTTTTTTTCCTTTCCAAGAATCAGGAAATTTTTTTGGGCCTTGAGTTAGGACCATTATATTAAAATCTAAAGATTTTGCAACTTCTAAAACATCCCATCCTAGTTGAAATTTTTCAAGATTTCTCCACCATGAACTAGGTGTTCTAATAATATCTGCTCTTCTCTTGATGTATTCAGGAATACTCTCATCAAAGAGATTTCTGTATGAAGGTTCATTAGGAGATTTTATGGATTCTAGTGCCTGATATAATCCTTTATCATGGTCGCATAAAGTTCCATCCAAATCAAATAATGCTATAGGTTCTATTTCAGTCATATTTTCCATTTTACAAATCAATAATTTCCCTCATTAAACCAATTTTCTTATTAACTTCTGAAAAATCAAAGTTTGAATTTAAACAATCCATATTTGGCCCCTTAGAGATAAATAAAGATCCCAAACTAACCTTTTCCCTATAATCTGATTCTGTTTTGAGTAAATAAAGAGCATCATTCATAATTTCCTCACGAAAATATCCTTTTCTATAGAGAGTGTTCCCAAAAAAAGTCCAAGGATAACAATTAACTGAACCTCTCTCCCATTCTTCTCCAAAAAAATCAATTGTTCTTTCTTTTTTCCCATTAAAAATATCTTCAGAACCCATAAGCGCAAGAATAAAATCAAAATTAGAAGGAAGATTTTTTATTTTCCTAGGGCTAATTGTTTCATTAAAATACTCAATGGCTTCTCTAACTTTTTGATCATTAACTTCTCCTTCAAAAAAATCATTTGTAATATAAGCCCTTCCAGTATGGCAATTGAGATTAAACCAAAATCTTGCTCCAAACAGATAATTTTCCTTCCCCATCTTATAAATCAATAACTCCTTCTTTTGTAAGCGCGGCGAATCTTATTCCTACTGGAAGATTAATTAAAGCAGAAATCAAAGCCATGTGTTCTTTGCCGTCGCCAGATGCAATTGTAAGTGCAACTTCTGTTCCTGAGAATTTTCCTTTTAATTTAAATTTTAAATCTTGTTGAAGCTCTTTTATTTTTTGATTTAAACTCACCTTAACAAATTCGAATTTTTTCTCATGCTTAAAATCTTTTGAAAAATCATCACCAATAATAACGATTTTGTCCCATTCTCCATGAGTCATTAAACCTGCAACTTGTGCCCATGTTCCTTTTCCTGTTGAAAGTAATGCTACAAGTTCCATAAATAAGAAATTGGGTAGAAGTTTTTAAGGATTATTGTGATTTTATACCTTTTTTAAATATAATTTTGAACCTTCTCTGAACGGTAATTTGGAACTTTTTGAACAAGATTTGAAAAATAAAACCCATAAGTTCTTTGAGCACTACGAAGCGAAATTCCTTTAAGCGAATCAGAAACAGATTCATTGGATTCAAACTTGTTTATCAAATCCTCATAATCTCTTAAAGCTAATGCAACTTTATCCACATCTACAATTCCTTTAAGTGCTTTTGCTAAATCTGCTAAATTTTTTCCAACTTTTCTTTTCAATTTTCGTTCAAACTCAAAAACTTGGTCATTAAATACTACAAACATAAAAAATAATCTAAAAAAGCATATAAAAATCTTTTGGAAAAAATTAGAATAAAAAATTAACCAAATAATTTATAAACCTTCTTTTTCTAAAAAAATTGTCGTTGACTACATCACGCCAAAATATATTCTATGTTTGGAGTGCATAGGTAGTAGACAATTAAAAAATGGCAGAACTCAAAGAACAATTGAAACAGTCTTTAAAAGAATTAAGAAAAGACAAGGAAAGAAAGTTTGACCAGACAGTAGACTTAATTGTGAATTTGCAGAAATTTGACGTCAAGAAAAATCAGTTGAATATTTTTATCAATGTTCCTCATAAAATTAAAGACAAGAAAATTGCAGGTTTTTTAGAATCAAAGAATGCTAATATTGAAACAATTACTCAATCAGAATTTAAAAATTATGTTGATAAAAAGAAATTGAAAAATCTGGTTAAAAAGTTTGATTTCTTTATTGCGCAAGGAAGTTTGATGCCAAAAGTTGCGACTACTTTTGGTAGGGTCTTGGGTCCTGCTGGAAAAATGCCTTCTCCACAACTTGGAATTATTTTGAATGCTGACGAGAAAACAATTGAAGAATTGAAAAAGAAAATTAATAGCAGTATTAAAATCAAAATAAAAGAAGCAAGTATTAAACTCTCTGTTGGAAAACAAAGTATGAAAGATGAAGAATTAATTGAAAATATTCTTACTATTTACCAAGCGATTTTGAAGGAATTGCCGAGGGAAAAAGAAAATGTGAAAAATATTGAGTTGAAGTTCACTATGACTAAACCAAGGAAAATAAGTATAAGATGACACCTCAAAAAGGAACTCAAATACCAAAATATAAGTTGGATACAGTAAAAGAATTAGCAGGGCTTGTAAAAACTAAAAAAACTATTTTAATTGCTTCAATAAAGGATATTCCTGCTTCGCAATTTCAAGAGATTGGAAAAAAGTTAAGGGGCAAGGCAATTGTTAAGGTTCCAAAAAAAAGTTTAATATTTAGGGCTTTTGATTCTTCAGCAGATAAGGAAATTCAAAAACTTCGTGAGAAAATTAAAGATAGTTTTGCAATTTTATTTTCTGACTTAGATAGTTTTGAACTTGCTTCAGAATTGGAAGAAAGCAAGAGTCCTGCAAAAGCAAAACCTGGGCAAGAAGCGCCAGAAGATATTGAAATCCCAGAGGGGCCAACTGATTTAATTCCTGGGCCTGCAATTAGTGAACTTGGTGCTTTAGGAATTCAGATTCAAATTGAAAAAGGAAAGATTCATATTAAAGAAGCAAAAGTAATTGCGAAACAAGGAGCGAAAATTTCGCAAGGTGCTGCTGATTTGATGGGCAAATTGGACATCAAACCATTTTCAGTAGGATTTATTCCTTTGTGTTCTTTTGACACTAAAGAAAGAAAATTATATTTGAACATTAAAATAGACAAAAAAGGAACTATTGAAGAATTGAAAACTTCTTTTGGAAAATCATTATCCTTTGCGGTTGAGATTGGTTATACATCAGAAGACACAATTAAATTCTTAATTGGAAAAGCAAATGCTCATTCAAATAAAATTAATAGAATTATGACAGGAGAACCAGAACCAGTTGTTGAAGTTGTTAAAGAAAAGCCTAAAGAAGAAATTCAAGAAAATAAACCGGAGGAAAAAGCGCCAGCGGCTGAAGGGCTTGGTGCGCTTTTTGGATAAAATGAAAATATATTATGCTCACAATTTAGTGGGAGGAAATAAATAATGCAAAACATATATGCGGCTCTTTTACTGCATAAAGCAGGAAAAGAAGTCAATGAAGACAATTTGAAAAAAGTTGTTGTAGCTGCTGGTGTCGACGCTGATGAATCGCAATTAAAGTCTCTTGTTGCGAGCTTGAAAGGTGTTGATATTGAAAAAGAATTAGAAAGTGCGAGCTTGGTTTCTGCTGCTCCAGTTGCAAGTGCACCTGTGGAAGCAAAAGAAGAAGCAAAACCTAAAGAAGAAAAGAAAGAAGCTGCAGCAGAAGGTTTGTCAGCACTATTTGGTTAAATAATTTTAGCTGGCGGACCTTAACTTTTTCTAGTTTGAACAGGAGAAATAATCCTAAAAATTTATAACTAATTCTTAATTAAACAAATCATGCCTCAGTAGCTCAGTTAGTAGAGCATTAGTTTCGTAAACTAAAGGTCATGGGTGCGAATCCCATCTGAGGCTTTTTCTCCAAAAGTAATCACAAAATAATTTAAAGCCACTACTTTTTCTTAATCTATGACATGGAATCTTTATCAAGACAATAAATTCTTAGAGCCTTTGAAATTTTCTAATGGTAAATCTCAGGAAGATGTGGTGAAAGAAGTCTTAGATTCTGTAGAACAAGGACACAAAATTATTTTTATCCACGGGATTTGCGGGACTGGAAAAAGTGCGATTGCTTTGAATATTGCAAATAAACTTGGAAAAACCTCGGTTGTTGTTCCTGGAAAAAATTTGCAAGCACAATATAAAAAAGATTATGAAAATGATAAATTTTTGAAAAAAGAAAATAACGAGAAGTTAAAAATTAGTGTTATAACAGGTAGAAATAATCACAAGTGCAAATTTTTAGAAGTAAATAAAAACGTGATTCCAAAAATCACACAAGAAATTAATTCAAAACTGCATGATATTTTTGAAGGGAAAAGAGAAGAGATAAGTGAAACAATTGGAAATGATATCTCTGCAGATAATTATAATATCCCGTGCAAAATTGAAATAAAAGAAAAAAATTGGGGGAAAATTAAACAATATATAAAACAGAATAACAAAGTTAATGTTAAAAATTTTTCCAATATCGGCGACGTGAAAAGATTTTCTTTTGCAGGAGTTTGCCCTTATTGGAGCCCTGTTTTGCCTGAAAAATATGATTTTAATTTTAAAGATGCGAAAAAAAAGAAATATCCTGGATTAAATGGGAATTTTATTTTTTATCAGAGAAAAGAGGGTTGCAAATTTTATGAACAATTTAATTCTTATATGAATTCAGATGTTATTGTGTTTAATTCTTTGAAATATAAATTGGAATCGGAAATTGGTAGGAAACCCTTGACAGAAGTTGAAATTATTGATGAATGTGACGAGTTTCTTGATAGTTTTTCAAATCAGAGAAATTTGAATATTGAAAGACTACAGAATTCCTTGATACAATTAGCAATGAAAGAAGAAATTGCTGAAGGATTTATTAAAGAAATGGTTGAAACAATTAAACAAATAAAGAGAACTCCGAGAATAATCAATGCGGTTGAATCACATGAGATAATTCCTCTAAAAGAAACAGGAATTTATGATTTGTTTAGAATTTTTTTGGGTGCTCAGGAGAGTTTGTATGAAATTGACGACGAGAGTTATGTTTTTAGTTCATGGGAAATAGCAAAAGTGTTTGAAGATTTTTTGGATGAAACTTATGTAGTTTTTGACAAGAAAGATAATAATTTAGTTGCGAGCATTGTTACAACAAACCTTGCGAAAAAATTTAAAGAGATGGTTGACAAAAACAAGGTTATTGTTTTGATGTCTGGAACTATTCATTCTAAAAATGTTTTGAAAGGTGTTTTTGGATTAGATAAGTTTAAGATAATTGAAGCAGAAACAGAACACCAAGGGAAAATTAATGTTCAAAAAACTAACTTGGAAATGGATTGTAAGTATTCTAATTTTTCCTCTGGGAAATTCAAAAGAGAAGATTATTTGAAAGCGTTAGATAAATGTATTGATGTTGCGAAAAAGCCAATACTAATTCATGTGAATGCTTTTAGTGATTTGCCCTCTGAAGTAGAAATTAAAGAATTTGATTTAAAGAATTTAATTAGCAGAGAAAAATTAAAAGATATTCAAAACGAGGATAAAACTAGTAAGTTGATTGAAGATTTTAAAAAAGGAAAAACAAAAGTTTTTTTTTCTACCAGGAGTGGTAGGGGAATTGATTTTCCTGGAGAAGAATGTAATAGTATTGTTTTTACAAAATATCCTAATCCAAATGTACAAGATGCTTTTTGGAAAATTTTAATGAGGACAAATCCTCGGCAATATTGGGATTTTTATAAGGACAAAGCAAGAAGAGAATTATGGCAAAAAGTTTATCGTGGTTTGAGATTTAAGGAAGATTCTGTTTTTGTTTTAAGTCCTGATGAAAGAGTTTTGAAGGGTTTTGAAGATAGAAATCTTTAAAATCTATTAATTAATTCTTATATTGTGCCTCTGTCGCATAATGGTATTGCACTCGGCTTGAGACCGAGGCCCTTCGGGGCATCCCCGTTCGATTCGGGGCAGGGGCGTTTTTTATTCTAACAACCTTTTCCAAAAAGATTTCTTAATCTCTATTGAATTGTTATTCTCATCAATAATTTGATAATTAATAACCGGCTTTTCTTTTAATATAGGAGCAGCCTCAGCAAATTCTTTATTAGTCTGGATTATCGCTTGTTCAATTGTTGTTCGAGAATATCCTTGTCTTGTAAGTGCCCATCTTAAAGATTCAATAGTATAACCTTTTTTCAAATTTTTCTTAATATACTCCTTAAGTCTTGTTTTTGAATTTTTAGCCATAAAAAAGAAAGAAAAAAGAAGTTTAAAAAATTAGTTGTAATTAATTTTATGAAGATAAAAAACTAATCAGAAATTTATAGGTTTTGTTTCGTTATAAAATCTTATGGCTTCATTAAGTCTTGATTTTGATTCTGAATAAATTGTTAAGATTTTTTCTCCTTTCTTAATTTTATCTCTTACATGAAAATACAAATAAACTCCTGCAAATTTATCTATTGGGCACCCAGCAATTTTTGCTAAAGAATTTATTTTTTTATTATTTATTTCCCTTATTTTTCCTGACTTTTTTGAAAGAATATTTTTTTTGAATTTTGCAAGTTTAATCTTTTTTAATTTCCCTCCTTGAGCAATTATTATCTGTTCAAATTTTTCAAAAGCCTTTCCAGATTGCAAAATCTCATTAGCTAGTTCAACTCCTTTTCCTTTTTTTGCTTTTTTAGCCATTTCTAAAATTTGTCCTGCTAAAAATAAAGATTTTTTTTCTAAATCTTTTGGAGCATCTTCCTCGCGTTTTAAAATCTTTAAAATATCTATTAATTCTAATCCAGGACCAATCCCGTTCCCAATTGGTTGTTTTCCATCTGTTAAAACAACAGAAATTTTTTTATGGAAATATTTTCCAATTTGCTCAAATTTTTTTTTCAATTTTATTGCTTGAGATTTATTAACTTTCGCGCCTTTACCATAAGGAATATCTATAAGAATATATTTACTTCCGACGGCAAGTTTTTTGGACATTATAGAGGCTAACAGTTGTGCCTGTGGATCTATTTTCAATAGTTTTTCAACTTGTATTATTCTTGAATCAGCTGGCACCATTCCTAAACTTCCTCCCCAAACCATACAAGCATTTGTTTTTTTTACTATTTTTTCTAATTCTTTTATGGAAAATCCCACCTTGGCAATTGTTTCTATAACATCTGCGGTTCCTGCTGCACTTGTGATTGCTCTTGAAGAAGTTTTTGGAAAAGTTAATCCTGCGGCAGCACATATTGAAACGACGAGAGGGGTTGTCCTATTTCCAGAAACACCTCCAATACAATGTTTATCTACTATAAATTTTCCTGGTAATTTCAAAGAGTTGCCAGATTTTAGAATTGATTCAGTTAAATAAATTGTTTCCTTAAAATTCATTCCTTGCTTATACATAGCAGAAACAAAAAGAGCGATTTCTAATTCTGGCAAAGAATTATCAACAATGTCCTCGATGATTTCATCTATCTCTTTTTTAGAAAGAACTTTTTTATTTAATTTCTTTTTTACTAATTCTATGCTTTTTGGTGGAGATGACAAATTAACATCAACTTTTTGCCCAACCTTTAAATTAAAATTCTTTTTAAGTTCTGACGAAACAGCTATCTCATTATTTTTGACCAAGCCTTCAATCGTATCAACAATAGTAGAAATTTCTTTTATTGGTCTGGAAGTTGTTTGAATAGAAACCCTGTCTTTTGGGTGGATTCCCATTTTTTCTGCAGTTCTCTTGTTTAACATAGCGACAGGCAATCCTGCAGACCACTTCAATAATCTAATTTTTAATTCCATCTCTTTTAATTAAATAAACAAAACTATTTTTATATTTATGGTTACTCAGTAAGAATACTCGGAGTTCTTTTATTCCTGTATATCTCAAGGATTATCAAAAGATAAGCCAAGATTAAAGGGCCAAGAATTAATCCTAAAATACCAAACAAAAATAATCCCCCAATCATTCCGATTAAAATTAACGAGGATGGCATGTGTGTTCTCTTTGAAACAATTATTGGTCTAATAAAATTGTCTATTGAAGAGGAGATTAATCCAAAGATTATTACTCCAAAAGCTGGAAAAGTGTTCCCTGCAATAAGGAGATATATTACAACAGGTATCCAAATAATTGCAACACCAATTATAGGAAAGACACCTGCTAAACAAGCTAATAAAGTTAGGATTAGGGCATTTGGCACATTAAAAAGAAATAGTCCTAATCCGAGAAGAAGACCTTGTATAATACCAATAACTATCTGCCCGTAAATAACAGAAGAGGTTATGTCTTTTGATAATTTGAATAATTTGTTTTCAACATCTTTTGTAAAAGGTAATAAACTTTTTATGTAAAAAAGCATTTCTTTTTTATCACGAAGCACAAAAAATAATGTGAAAAATACAACAATTGATTGTAAGAAAATCGTTGGAAAATTAAGTATGAGTGTGGAAAGAGAATTCATTAATTTATTAGTTAACTTTGTTACAAATGAATGAATAATAGAACCAATTTCTGTTGAGAATTCTTCTGAAGAAAAAATCGCAGGAAAAATATTTTTGAGCGGTTTTGCAAAATCCATTTGTTGAGAAGCCATGTAAATTTTAATTGATTGGTCTATGATTACTGGGGTTAAAAACCAAAGAGGAAGAACTATTAATAAAATTAATAAAAAACAAATTAAAAAAGCAGAAATATTTTTTGAGTTTGTTATTTTGTGAAACCAATTATATACCGGTAAGAAAAGAAACGCCAAAAGGATACCGAAAATTATAGATAATAAAATTGGTTTTACTAAAAAGAAAGATAAAACTCCTAGTACTACTAAAATCACAGTAGTCATAATCTTTCTTAAATAAACTTCTTCCATCAAAAGAACCTAAGCGGTTCTTTGGAATTTCCCTTCCTGTTCCGTGATGCGATTTCTTTAAGAGCCTCCGACGGAAATCGTGCGTAAACCACTTTTAATTTAATCATTATAATTAAAAGAAGTTTAAATTTATAAGTCTTGTGATTGAAAAACTTTATAACCTCAATTTAATTTTGTAGATTATGAATTTTATAAAAAAGATTTTTGATGACGCGGTTGATGAAAGTGTTCATTTGCAATTTCAAAAGTTTTCTAAAGGAGAGTTTAGGAATCGGGGTTTGATTGAGGCAAGGAAAACTGGGAAAGGTTATTCTATTAAAACTTCGGCTGAGTTTGCAAATGGGTTGGTTAGAGTTGTTGCTGAGAAGTTGGGAGAAGAGAATGCTAGGGTTACAGGTGCGATTGTGTCTACGCAGGATTTGACAGGCGAGTTAGAATTCAAAGATAAAAAGCAATTCCAAGGTGTGAAGAGATACTTAATTGATAAAGAAATGTCTGGGACAGAAATTATTGGTTTGCTTGATAAGTTTCCTAAGAATTTTTTTGCTTTGACTTTTGAAGTTGGGGATATGAAGTTGAAGATAAAACCAAAGGCACCAAAGTCTGGGAAGCCTGGGAAGGAAAAAGATGGCGGGCCAAAAGCAGATTTTTGTAATTTGAAAACTTCTGATAAAAATATTGTTGAGGATTTTGTTTTTGAAGTTTTAGATTTTAAAGAAGCAAAAATTAATCACACTTTTTTTGTTGACGAGATTATAATGCCTAAGGGGGAAAAAGATTTTGCAAAGATTCGTGAAATGGCTAAGAGAAAAGGCAGGATTTTTAGGAAAACTTTGATTGATGGAAAAGAGATTGAGAAGGAAAAGGGGTTTGAGGTTTGATTAAAGAGAATATTCTAATGAAGCTCCAAGAGTACCCATTGGAAGATTATATTGATATGAAAAAGCATGTAAAAAATTTGCCACTGATTTTGCTGATTTCATTGGAACAATAATCCCTTCTAATTTTCCTTCAGATAGTTTAATATCAGCGCAAATGCCTGTCGTTTTATTTCTATATGTTATAAGAATTTTAAATTCATCTTCTCCTTTAGTTTCCAAATAAAATTCTTGTCCTGCAATATATTTATCGTACAAACTTCTTTCTTCATTTAATGATGAAGTTATTCTACTTAATCCTTTCTCTAATTCAATAGGTAAACTTTCCATTTTATTTTTCTTATATTAGACTATTAAAAGATTTATATTATTTGAAATACACTTTAATTTCCTATCCGAAACCCTTAAATAAAAAATTATCTTGTTAATTCAAAAGAGGAAAATGAAACGCAGAAATCTTAAAGCTAGAAAAGTTTTGAAAGCTTTGGAAAAATATGGATGCAAAGTTGTGAGAAAGACTTCACATGGGGTGATAATTGAAAATCCTAAAAATAATCATTCAATTAATATTCCTTTGCATAGAGAAGAATTGGCTGTTTGGATTTATGGAAATATTCTTAGAAGATTAGTAATTGATAAAAAAGAATTTGAAGAAAATTATTTAGATTAAAATTCTAGAGATTAGAATTGGTTCTTTTGCTCCGTCAATGAAAAGTTGTCTTTTTTCAGGATAAGTTTCCAAAAATAAATTTAAAGATTTTTTAAAATTATCAAGTGCTTCATCCAATGTATCTCCAAAATCAGCAACTCCTGTATCTTCATTATTAATTATGAAAACTTTTTTATCTTCCATTTGTTCTTCTCTAACCAAAATATTAACACTTAATTTTTCCATGTTTAATAAAGTTTAATATTGTTTATTAATGTTTTGTTTTAGTCCGAAAAAATCTATCCGAAACCCTTATATACCTAAATTTTCTTGATATTTTATCCAGGGTAATAAAATGATAATTCCGCAAAAATTATTGACAAATGCCGACAAGAAAATCACCGAGAAAAGGAAGTTTACAATTTTGGCCTCGAAAGCGAGCTGCTAAATTTTTACCTAGTGTAAACTGGGGAGCAATTAATTCTGGTAAGAATATTAAAGGTTTTATATGTTACAAGGCAGGCATGGCTTCTGCTTTTGTTAAAGACAACACTGCTGATTCTATGACTAAAGGAAAAGAAAAAACAATTCCTGTGACAATTCTTGAATGTCCTGTGATGAAGATTTTTTCTGTGAGATTTTACAAAGATGGCAAGGTTGTTGATGATGTTTTAGCAGAAAACTTAGATAAAGAATTGAAACGGAAAATTAGGCTTCCTAAAAAAGTTCGGAAAATAGATGAAGTAAAAAAAGAGTATGATGATTTGCGGGCGATTTTTTATTCTGTTGTGAAAAAAACAGGTTTAAAGAAAAAACCAGATTTGGTTGAGATAGGGCTTACAGGAAATTTAGAAGGGAAACTTAATTTTATCAAGGAAAATTTGAGCAAGGAAATTTCTGTTTTAGATTTTTTTGAGAATGGACAACTTGTTGATTTTAGGGGCTTGACAAAAGGGAAAGGTTTTCAAGGTCCTGTGAAAAGATTTGGAATTAAATTAAAGTTTCATAAATCTGAAAAAGGTCGAAGAAGACCAGGCAGTCTTGGTCCTTGGCATCCTGCAAGAGTTATTTTTAGAGTTCCAATGGCTGGGCAACTTGGAATGTTTACGCGAGCAATTTACAATAACAAAATAATTGACATTGGAAAAAGTGAAAACAAATTCAAAAATATAAAAAATTACGGAGATGTGAAAACAGATTATGTTGTTGTTCAAGGTTCTGTTCAAGGTTCTGCAAAAAGACAATTAATTATGGCTGCTCCTCTTAGAATGAGTAAAAAACAAAGTAAAAAAAATTATGAATTGGTGGCATTGCGATGAAAACAAAAATATTAGACATAAACGGAAAAGAAAAAGCAAGTTTGGATTTGCCTAAATGTTTTTCTTCTGAAATTAGAAAGGATATTGTTGCAAAAGTTTTGGAAGCAAAAAAGAGCCAACAACCTTATGCTCCGTCGCCTGTCGCAGGAAAACAACATTCTGCAAGCGGAAAAATAAGACATCGAAGACATGTTTGGAAAAGCCATTATGGACAAGGGATTTCAAGAATTCCGAGAAAATCTGTTTCGCGAAGAGGGGACAGGTTCAACTGGATTGGCGCGGAAATTTCTTCTACTCGTGGAGGTAGAAGAGCACATCCTCCGAAAATCCTTTCTATGATTAATACAAAAAAAATAAACAAAAAAGAATTGAAGATTGCATTAATGTCTGCCATTAGTGCTACTGCAAACGGAATTGAAATTGTAAAAAGATATGCTACTTTGAAAAATAAAAAAGTTGAGAATGTTCCGTTTGTTGTTGAGGAAAAATTAATTTCCTTGAAAACCAAAGATTTAATTTCAAGTTTGAAGAAAATTTTAGGAAAAGATTTGTTTGAATTGACTTTGCAGAAAAAATCAGTTAGAGCGGGAAAAGGAAAATTAAGAGGAAGAAAATACAAGTCAAATGCTGGTTTGCTTTTAGTTGTTGGAAAAGATGAGTTATTGAAGACAAATGCATTTGATGTTGTTGATGTTAAATCTTTAGGAGTTACTGATTTAGCAAAAGGCGGTGTTGGAAGATTGACTATTTATACTGAAGGAGCAATAAATGAATTGCAGGAGAAATTAAAATGAGCGAACAATTATTACCAATAGTTGTGGATATTGAAACAAGTGGGGGAAGTCCCCTTGAACACGGAATCTGGCAAATTGGAGCAATTGATTTAAACACAATGGAAGAATTTTTAGATGAGTCGCGGATTGATAATGAAGATAAAGTTTCAGAAGAGGCATTAAGAATTATTGGAAAAACAGAAGAAGAATTAAGAGATAAAAATAAACAATCTCAAAAAGAATTAATTAAAAAATTTTTCACATGGATTGGAGAAAGAAATATTAAAACCTTTTTATGTCAAAACCCTCAATTTGATGTTTCTTTTTTAGAAATAAAATCAAAAAAATATGGGTTGAACATACCTTTTCATTATAGAAGTTTTGATTTGCATAATGTCGCTCAAACAAAATACTATAATTTACATGGAAAATTTTTGATTGATAAAGATCATAGTGATATGGGCTTGACTAATGCATTAAAATTATGTGGAATGGAAGACAATAGAGAGTCACACAACGCTCTTGAAGATGCTAAACTTACAGCAGAGTGTTTTTCAAGATTAATGTTTGGGAAAAATCTTTTTTCTGAATTTAATAAATTTGAAATACCACAGGAGTTAAAAAAATGAACTTAAAACCAATAGTAACTGAAAAAGCAATCATGATGATTGAAGCACAGAATGTTTTGACTTTTGAAACTGAAAAGAACCAGACAAAAGATAAAATAAAAAAAGAAATTGAAGAAATATTTGAAGTTAAAGTCGATGTATTGAGAACATTAATAAGAGATAATAAAAAATGTGTTTATGTTAAATTAAATAAAAAATTTCCAGCTATTGATTTGGCTACGAAGTTGGGATTAATGTAATGGGAAAAAGAATAATTTCACAAAGACGAGGACGAGGAACTAATACTTACAAAGTTAGAAAAAGGGCTTTTAGATTTAAATTAAAATACCCGAATAAACTTTCTGGAGAAGGAAAAGTTACAAAGTTGTTTGACTCTGCTGCTCATAGTGCTCCATTAGCAAAGATAAGTTCAGATTCTGGAAGCTTTTATATGCCGGCGTTTAATAAGATGGTTGAGGGGCAGAAAATAAGTTTTGATAAGAAAATTGAAAACGGGGCTATTGTTGCCTTGAAAGAAATTCCAGTAAAAACACATATTTATAATATTGAATCAAAACCAGGGGACGGAGGAGTTTTTATAAAGAGTGCGGGGAGTTCAGCAATAGTGAATAAAGTTATTGGAGGGCATATTTTTGTTTTGATGCCGTCTAAAAAGGAAAAAAAGTTTCACCAGAATTGTAGGGCGACAATTGGTGTTATTGCAGGGGCAGGGAGATTGGACAAGCCGATTTTGAAAGCAGGAAAGCAACATCATATTAAAAAATCAAAAAGTAAATTATGGCCTCGAACATCTGCTGTGAAGATGAATGCAATTGACCATCCGTTTGGTTCTGGTCGTGGAAAGAATCCAAAAAGTAAGGTTGCAAAGAGAAATGCTCCTCCTGGAAGAAAAGTTGGATTGATTAGACCGCGAAGAACAGGAAAGAAAAAATAATGGAAATACAAAAAAAACAATTTACATACAAAGGAAAGACAATTGATGAGTTGAAAACTCTTGATGTTAGAGAATTTGCAAAATTAGTTGGGTCTAGACAAAAGAGAACAATCCTTAGAAATTTTCAGGAAATTGAAGATTTCATAAATCGTTCAAAAGTAAAGTTGGACAAATCAAAGTCGATAAAAACGCATCAAAGAAGTTTGATTGTTGTTCCTGAAATGATTGGCTGGAAGGTTTTCATTTACAACGGAAATAAATTTGTTCCTGTAGAAATTATTGATGAAATGCTTGGACATGCTTTTGGAGAATTTGCACCAACAAGAGCGAAAATTAAACACAGCAAATCCGGAGTCGGTGCAACCAAGGGAAGTAAACATAAGAGTAAAAAATAAATGCCTAATACAGAAAAACCAACAACAATTGCACAACAGAAAAAATCTAGAATAGTTGATACTAAAACAAAGAATCAACTAGTTCAAAAAGCACCTATTGAAAAATCAGAAAAAGATATCTCTTCTGCTGAGAAAGTCAAAGAAGAGAAAAAACCTGAACAAAAAAAACCTATTCAAAGTAAACCAAAAGTGAAAAGAAATTATGCGGTTGTTAATGCTAAAAGCGTTCCAATATCTGCAAAGCATTCAATTGCGATTTGTAAATTTATTAAAAATAAAAATATTGAAAAGGTAATAAAAAGTTTGGGAGAAGTTCTCCTTAAGAAAAAAGCAATTCCAATGAGGGGCGAAATTCCTCATAGGAAAGGAAAGATGATGTCGGGTAGATTCCCTCAAAAAGCTGTTGGACATTTTATAAAATTGTTGAATAGTCTTGAAGCAAATGCCAATATTAATGAACTTAATGAGCCAGTGATTGTTGAAGCGATTTCTAATCTTGCTCAAAGACCTTATGGAAGATTTGGTAAAACAAAAAAGAAAAGGACCCATATTACAATTAAATGCATGGAGAAGAAAATAATCAAGAAAAAGAAAATTAAGGAGGAGAAAAAATGAAAGAAAGAAGTAATGTTCAACTTAAGAAAGAAGAATTTGCAATCAGAGAAGGTATTAAAAAATTACTTGGAAAAGGAAAAATAAGTAAGATTAGGATAGAGTATACGCCTGTTGGAGAGAAGATAATTATTGCGACGCATAAACCTGGATTAGTTATTGGAAGAAAGGGAGAAAAAATTGAAGAGATATCAAATCTTTTGAAAAAGGAATTCAAACTTGAAAATCCTTATATAGAAGTTGAAGAAGTTACTCGTCCTGAGTTTGATGCGCAAATTATGGCAGACGATATTGCGTTGAGTTTGGAAAGGTTTGGTCCTTTAAAGTTTAAAGTTACTGCATATAGAACATTACAGAGAATAATTAAGGCTGGTGCAAAAGGAGTAGAGATAAGATTAAATGGAAAGCTTCCTAGTTCAAGAGCAAAATCTTGGAGGTTTGCACAGGGTTATTTGAAGAAAACAGGGGATCCTGCAAAAATGGTTGACAAAGCGCAGGCAAGAGCAGAAACAAAACCAGGAACTGTTGGAGTTAAAGTTAGCATACTTTCACCTGATGTAATATTAAAAGACCAAATTATAATTGATGACGAACTTATTAAAACCCTAAAAGAAAATTCAGTAGAACCTGTTGAGGAAATTAAAGTTAAAAAAACTAAAAAGAAAAAATGAAATACAAAGAAATTGAAAAATTAAGCGGAACAGAACGAAATAAGAAATTGAAAGAATTAAAATTAGAGTTAGTTAAATCAAAAGTAAATGTTTCAAAAACAGGAAGTGCAAAAGTGAAAGGAATTAAAAAAATAATCGCAAGGATACTCACATTCAACAACTTAGAAAATAAATCTGAGGAGTTGAAGTAAAATAAACATGGAAATATGTCCAAAGTGTGGCTTGCCTGAGCAAGCTTGTGTGTGCGAGCAGATTGTAAAAAGTTCGCAGAAGATAAAGATATCGACAGACAAAAAACGATACGGAAAAATCGTGACTATCGTTACAGGATTTGAAAGTGGAATCGATGTAAAGAAAATCGCAAAGACTCTAAAAAATGAGTTGGCTTGCGGTGGGACTTACAAAGACAACATAATTGAACTCCAAGGAGACCACAGAAAAAAGATAAAAGAACTGTTGGTTAAGTCTGGGTTTGAGGAAGGTTCAATTAGTGAATAGAACACAAGATTATCAGGGGTGAAAAATAAAATGAAAGAAGGAAAAACAAAAAGCAAAGGAAAAACAGTAGAACTAGCTGAAGCTGTGTGCAATAAAGATTGTCCTACTCACGGGAACTTGAAAGCCAGAGGCAGAACTTTTGAAGGCAAAGTTATCAAAAAATTCAGTAAAAGAATTGCTATTGAATTTGAAAGAATGATTTATGTGAAAAAATATGAAAGATACAAAAAGTCCAAAACAAAAATTCACGCGCGACTCCCTGCTTGCATGGAAAAAGAAATTAATCTTGGTGATTTGATAAAAGTTCAGGAGTGCAGACCATTGAGCAAGATTATACATTTTGTTGTTATTAAAAAAATTAAGGGGGCAGAAGAAAAATGAAACCAGTGAGTGCTAGACCAACAAGAGCATTTAATATTGGCTCTAGAATGATTTCATCTGATAATAGTGGTGCGAAAATTATAAAGATAACAGGAGTTAAACATGGAAAAAGTAAAAAGGCACGACAAGGTTATGCGAAGATTGGTGACTGGGTCAAGGTTGCTGTTAAAAAGGGAATTCCAGATATGAAAGGGAAAGTTTTTGATGCAGTAATAATCAGACAAAAAAAACCTTACAGAAGATTAAATGGAGAGAGAATTGCATTTGAGGATAATGCAGTTGCAATTTTAAAAGATGATAAAGGAAATCCAAAGGCTACTCAAATCAAAGGACCAATTGCAAGGGAGGTAATGGAGCGATGGCCGCAAGTTGCGAAAATTGCTTCGGTGGTTTATTAAAATGAGATTGGTAAGTGCTTGTTTATTGGGAGTTAAATGTGCATGGAATGGAGAAAGCAAAGAAAATAAAGAAATTTTAAATTTGTTAGGGGCAGGAGAAGTTCTGATTCCTGTTTGCCCTGAGCAGTTAGGAGGATTGCAAACTCCAAGGGTGCCTTCTGAAAGAAAGGGAAATATAGTAATTAACAGAGAAGGAAAAGATATGACAAGTTACTTTATTAGAGGTGCTCAAGAAACACTTAGAATATGTAATTTATATGGGGTTAGTGAAGTTATTTTAAAGGAAAAAAGTCCTTCTTGTGGAGTGAATAGAACCTATGATGGAACTTTTTCAGATACATTAGTTGAAGGAAAAGGGGTTACAACAGAATTATTAGAATCAAATGGTATTAAAGTAATAAGTTCAGAGGAGATATAAAATGAAACAAAAATTTAGCACAACATGGAAAGCAAGTAAACAGCCTCGAAAGCAGAGGAAATATTCAGCGAATGCCCCATTACATATTAAAAGAAAAATGTTAAGTGCGAATTTATCAAAACCCTTGAGAGAGAAACACAAGATTAGAAATATTGAAGTTAGAAAAGGAGACAAAGTTATTATTATGCGGGGAAAGTTCAAGAAAAAACAAGGAAAGATTATAGAAATTAAAACAAAACTTTTGAAAGTTTATATTGAAGAGATTCAAATTAAAAAAACAGATGGTTCGAAGACAAATGTTCCATTAAAGGCTTCAAATTTGCAGATTATTGAATTAAATTTAGATGATAAGAAAAGATTTAAGAAATTAGAAAAAGAGGAGAATAAAGATATTAAAAATAAAGAAGAGGGTTCTAAAAAATGACGCATTTAAAACGACAAAAAATTCCAAAGAATTGGCCAATAAATCGAAAGGGCACAAAATATGTAGTAACGCCTAACTTTAAGGGGTTGCCGATTTTAATTATATTAAGAGATATTTTAAAATTAGCCAAGAACAGAAAAGAAGTGAAGAAAGCACTTTATGCCAAAAATATTTTGCTTAATGGGAAAATAATGAAAGACGAGAAAAATAGTGCTTTGTTATTTGATGTGATTACAAATGTTCCTGCTAAAGAAAATTATAGAATTGAATTGTCAGATAAAGGCAAATTCAAAGTTGAGAAAGTTTCAGAAGCAGGTAAAAAAATAGCAAAGATTATGAACAAAAAAACTTTGAAGGGAAAGAAAACACAATTGAATTTAAGTGATGGGAGAAATGTTTTGTCAGATGTTAAATGCAATGTTGGAGATTCTGTTCTAATTAATTTTAAAGAAAATAAAATAGAAAAATGTTTAGAGATGAAAGAAAAGACTAAGGTTCTTGTTGTTGCAGGGAAGCACGCAGGGACACAAGGAATAGTAATAAAGATGAAACCTGAAAGAAAGATGGCAAGTGTTGTTAGTGATACTATAAATGGTATGCCAAAAGAAGGTACGAGAACCTCTAACGATGAGAGCAAGGAAGAAGTTAATATTTTAATTAAACAGTTAATGGTGGTAGAATAAAATGAAAGAAAATATAATGCGTGAGGTAAAAATTGAGAAAGTTGTTTTAAGTATAGGCGGGACAGGAGATTATTTGGAGAAAGGAATTAAACTTCTTGAGATACTTACCCAAAGAAAACCAGCGAGGATGAAATCAACAAAAAGGATTCCGTCGTGGAGTGTAAGGCCTAATTTAGAAGTTGGAGCAGTAATTACAATTAGAAAAAATGCAGAAGAGGTTTTGAAAAAAATGCTTGGTGCTGTTGAAAATGTTTTGAAGAAAAAACAAATTAGTGAAAATAATTTTTCATTTGGGATAAAAGAATATCTTGAAATTCCTGGTGTTGAATATCAAAGAGATATTGGAATCATGGGGCTTGATGTTACGGTTGTGTTTAAGAGAACAGGAAGAAGAGTAAAGTTAAGGAAAATTAAAAAAGGCAAAATTCCAAAAAAACAGATAATCTCAAAGGAAGAAATAATTAAATTTATGGAAGATAATTTCCAGACGAGATTTGAATAAAATGAAAAAAGAAAAATTAATAAAATATGCAGAAAAAGGTTTGTTAGCTTTAGTCGAATTAAAAATTTCACATCTTGAAAATTCAAATAAGGAATTAATTAGAATATTTGACGAGGATGAAAAGGCCCTCCCTGAAATTGATAAAAATCTTCATGCAACAATAGGGAGAGATTATGATTCACTTTTTAAGATGTACACTGATTTTGAATTTGATTTAAATCCAATTAGTGAATTTACAAGCAGATATAGAGAAGCCAAGAGAGAAAGATTAACCATCTTACTTGTTTATCAAGATAGAAAAGGGGGTTTTTTTGAATGACAGCAAGTGATTGGAGAAAAATTTTGAAGCAATTGGAATCAAAACCTGTAATAAAAGCCAGATTCATAAAAAATAATCAACCAAAGGCAAGGAAAATTGGAATTGCTGTTAAAAAATGCGAGCGATGCGGAAGATATGGCGCTCATATCAAATCATATGGATTAAATTTATGCCGACACTGCTTTAGAGAAATCGCAGTAGAAATCGGTTTTCAAAAATATAGTTAAAATGTCACAAGTAAATCAACCAAGTAGGTCCAGAGGAAGATTTTCATGGCCCCATTTTTTCAATGGAGGAATAAAAAAATGTCACAAGATATAGTCGCTGATGCTTTGAATATGATAAGGAATGCCAAGAAGGCAAGAAAAACAGAAGTTAAAATAAAGAGAATTTCAAATTTGTTAATTGAAGTTTTAAAAATAATGAAACAAGAAGGTGTTGTAAAGAAATATAAGATTAACAGCAAGGACAAAACTCTTGAAATTACAATAGGGGATTTGACAGATTGCAGGGCAATTAAGCCGAGGTTTACTGTTGATAAAACTCAAATTGAGAAATACCGAAGAAGATATTTGCCAGCAAGAAATTTAGGAATTGTTATTGTATCAACTAACAAGGGTTTAATGACGCACGAAGAAGCTCAAAAAGAAAAAATAGGGGGTTGCTTAATTGCATATTTTTATTAAAATGAAAAATCCTCATTATGTTCTCTTAGAAGATGATACTTATGGAAGAATAAGTTCTCTATGTTCACAACATATTAGAGGAACAACGTTGGCAAAAATTAAAAAAGAACTTTCAGATGTTTCAGGACATTCAATATTAGCAGACGGGGTTTTGCAAGAAATGGTGCAATCAGGAAAAGTTATTACAAAAATTAAAAAAAAATATGTATTCTTTGGGAGAAAAGATATTTATTACCAAATTTAAAATGAAAAAAGAATTACAACAAACAATAGAAATACCCGTAGCTTACCGGATAATGACTGATTTTATGAAAAAATATGAAGAACATATAAAACCAACTTTAAAAAAAGGAAATTTAGAAGACATTAAATTTTTAATTGGGGATGTTTGTGCGAGAGGACAAGATGTCATAGAACAGAAAATACCCGGCCCTACAGAAAATGGGGCTTATGCAAGGTATAGAATGGCAATACAATATTTACATGGGTTATATCAAATGGAAGGAATTAGTGAAAAGGGTTTAGAAAGTATTTTTTTAAATATAGATAGGCTTGCTTCAGAATTAGATTTAATATTACATAATAATCCTTATTATAAATTATGCAGAGAAGATACTGAATAAATGAAAAAAGAATTACAACAAACAATTGAAATTCCCGATGGAGTTGAAGTTAATTTGGATGGAAGTAGTGTAACTATTAAAGGTAAAGAAGGGGAGATTAAGAGAATTTTTGATTTAGGGAAATTAGATTTTGAGAAAAAAGATAATAAAATATTTATTGGAAATAAAAAATCAACAAAGAGGGAAAAGAAAATGATGAACACGATTTCGCAACACATTAGAAATATGATAAAGGGTGTTCAAGAAAAGTTTGAGTATAAACTGAAAGTTTGTTTTAGTCATTTTCCTATTACTGTGAAGCAAGAAGATAAAAAAATAATTGTCCAAAATTTTCTAGGGGAGAAAGTTCCAAGAGAAATGATTTTGCCAGAAGGAGTTGAAGTTAATTTTGACAAAACAGAGATAATTGTGAAATCCGTAGATAAAGAATTAGCTGGGCAGGCTGCGGCAAATTTTGAAGTTGTAACAAAGATTAGAGGACGGGACAAGAGAGTTTTCCAAGACGGAATTTATATTATAAATAAAGCTGGGAAGGAAATGTAGATGAAAATCAAAGATTTCCAAGATACAAAATTTAGGAGGTTTTTTGCATAATGGTAGAATTTTTAAGGCGGGTTGGAAGTAGGTTTTCAAAATTAGGAAAGGGTAGAAAGAAAAAGCAAAAATGGAGAAGGCCAACAGGAAGAGATAATAAAATGAGAGAGAAAAGAAAAGGATATCCTGCGGTTGTGAAGATTGGTTATAAACAAGATAAAAAATTAAGTGGAGCCATTAATGAAAAAACACCTGTGATAATTATGAATTTAAATGATTTAAAAAAAATTAAGAAAAATGAAGTTGTAATTATTGGAAAAATTGGTCAGAAAAAGAAAATAGAAATTGCGAAGATTGCAAAGGCAAAAAAGATTGTGATTTATAATTTAAATGTAGAAAAATTTTTGCACCACCAAGAACACACCAAAATTTCCAAAGCAAAAAAAGTTGAAGAAGAAAAATCATCATCGAAAAGCGCACCCTCGGTTATGGAAAATAAAAACACTGACTTAAAACCAAAGAGTGTACCTACTATAAATACAAAAAGTAAAAAGAAATTAGAAGCAAATACATCGCCGGCGTATACCAAAGGGCACGAGAACCTGCAAGCAGGTCCCGAAAAATCTTCTACGAAGATTTCTAATGGAGGCAAAAATGAATCTAAAAAATAAAAAATCATTGGCGATGAAAGCGTTGAAGTTAGGAAGAGAAAGAATTGTTTTTTTAGCTTCGAGAATTGGTGAAATTAAAGAAGCAATTACAAAACAAGATATTCGTGATTTAAAAGAAGATGGCGCGATAGTTGTTAAAGAAATTAAAGGAAGGAAGAAAATTAAAAAGAAAAAGAAAGTAAGAGGGGTTGGAAAAATTAAGAAAAAAGTGAGCAAGAGAAAACAAGAATATGTTAAAATGACAAGAAAATTAAGAAAACATGTTGCAATAAAAAAGAAATCAGGGGAATTGTCAAGAGAAGAATTCAAAGATATTAGAAAGAAAATAAGAAATAGAAAATTCAGTAGTTTACGAAATTTAAAAGAACATACAGGAGGAATTCAAAAATGAGAACTATTAAAAAAAGAAGAAAGCAAAATAAGACAGATTATTTGGGAAGATTGAAATTGTTGAAAAGTGGTAAGCCAAGAGTGGTTTTTAGAAGAACTAATAAATATATTATTGTACAATACATTACAAGCAAACAAGCACAGGACAAAATTGTCCTAGGATTTACTTCAAAGGATTTGATGAATTATGGGTGGAAAAATGAATCTGGAAGTTTAAAGTCAATTCCGGCATCGTATTTGACAGGATATTTAATCGGTAAACAGATTATCAAAAAAGGTTTGGAAACACCAATTGTTGATTTTGGAATGATTAGGGTTTTGCATAAGACAAACACTTATGCTTTTCTAAAAGGGTTAATTGATTCTGGAGTTAAAATAAAATGTGAAAAAGGTTTTCCAGACGAGGAAAAGATAAAAGGAAATGTTGATATTGAAAAAATTAAATTGAGTATAGATAAATTATAATGGTAGAAGAAATCAAAGAAAAGATTGAAGTTGATGAATTTGCAGAAAAGCCAGAAGAAGTTTTGGATGAAGCAGACTTGAAAGAGCTGGAAGAAGTAAAAAAAGAAACAGAAAAGAGGGTTAATGGAAATTCATTTAATAAAAGGCAGACAATAGAAGAAGCAGAAAGAGAAGCATTGGCTAATTGGGCGCCTAAAACAAAACTTGGGAAAGAAGTTGATGACGGGAAAATAAAAAACATTGATGAAATTTTAGACGACAATAGGAAAATTCTTGAGCCAGAGATTGTTGACCGGTTGATTAAAGTTAAATCTGATTTGCTTTTTATTGGGCAATCAAAAGGAAAGTTTGGTGGGGGTAAAAGAAGAATATGGAGACAGACCCAAAGGAAAACTAAGGAAGGTAATGTTCCTACTTTTTCCACTCTTGCTGTTATTGGAGATGGTAACGGACATATTGGTATTGGAGAAGGGAAATCAAAAGAAACTTTACCTGCAAGAGATAAAGCAACAAAGAAAGCCAAGTTAAATGTTATGAGAATTACTCGGGCGTGTGCAGCATTTGATTGTGATTGCTCAGAATTACATTCTATTCCATTTAAGGTTACTGGGAAACAAGGGAGTGTTGTTGTTACTCTGATTCCTGCTCCTCAAGGAACAGGTTTAGTCGTTGCAGATGAATTAAAAAAGATATTAAAACTTGCAGGAATTAAAGATGTGTATAGCAGAACATCAGGGAAAAAAAGAACAACATTTAATTTAGTTAAAGCGTGCATTGAAGCATTAAAGGAGACAAATAGAAAATGAAAACAGCTGTAATAAGAATAAAGGGACAAGTTGGAATAAAAAAACCTGTTAAGGAAACTTTAAACAGGCTCAGACTTAGACGAAAATATGTTTGTGTTGTTTTTGAAGAGCCGTCAAAAGAAATTTTAGGGATGATAAAGAAGATGAAGGACTTTGTTGCGTTTGGAGAAATTCAGGAAGAAACTTACAAAGAACTTGTTGAAAAAAGAGGACAGAAAAATAAGGAAGGAGAATTAAAACCTTTTTTTAGATTACATCCGCCTCGAGGAGGAATTGAAAGCAAAAAACATTTTGGAGTTGGCAAAGGAGTTTTAGGAAATAATAAAAAAATGAATGAGTTAATAAGGAGGATGTTATGAAAACTAAAAAAAGAACAAAATCATCGAGAATGTCTGGAAGGAATATGGGTACACATGGTAGAGGCGCGAGAAAATCTGCGAGAAAATCAGGAGATAGAGGGGGGAAAGGAATGTCTGGAAGTGGAAAGCGGGCAGATCATAAAAAGACTTTAATTACAAAACTTTATGGGAACAAATATTTTGGTAAACAAGGTATAACAAGTAGGGGAACAAAAAAAGACAAGACAGATAAAATTAATCTTCAACAAATTGAAATTAATCTTGAAAAATATGGCAAGAAAAGTGGAGAGACTTGGGAGATTAATTTAAAAAAGTATAAAATTCTTGGAACTGGAGACGTGAAAAATAAATTAATCATTAATGCTCAGTCAGCTTCAAAGTCTGCAATTGAAAAAGTGAAGAAGGCTGGTGGGAAAATTATTCTTAAAAGTCAAATAGAAAAAGACGTGAAATCAAATGGACATTAGAAATATATTTCAATATATCCCAGAAGTTACAAAACCTTCAGAGAAAAAACTTGATTTTAATGTGAAACTGAAATGGACTTTGGTTGTGTTAGGGACATTTTTTGTGCTTGCTAATATTTCGCTTTTTGGACTTTCTAATAATGCTCTCGAAAGATTTGAATATTTGGCAATAATACTTGGAACAGATTTTGGGAGTATTATCTCTTTAGGTATTGGACCAATTGTAATGGCTTCTATTATTTTGCAGTTGTTAAGTGGTTCTGGAATTTTGAACATTGATACAACAACTACAGAAGGGAAGAAATTTTTTCAGGGAATTCAAAAACTTTTGGTTTTCTTTTTTATAGTTTTTGAATCAATGATTTATGTTCTTATGCAAGGGCTTCAAGCAGCTGAAGGATTCACAGGGTTGGTGATATTTCAGTTAATCTTGGGTGGCTTAGCGATTTTTTATATGGATGATCTTACAACTAAATGGGGCTTTGGCTCTGGTGTTAGTTTGTTTATTGGAGCAGGTGTTTCATGGAGGCTTTTTACAAGCGCGTTTCAATTCATAAATCAAGAAGGAAGAAATTGTTTGCTTGATTTTAGCAACACTGCATGTTCTGGGAAAGTTCTTGTTATGATTCAATCTATAATAAATAAATATCCCCTAGAATTCACTTCTGCACTTGCTGCAATTTTGGCCACTGTTGTTATTTTCTTGCTTGTTGTTTGGGTTCAGTCCTTGAAAGTTGAGATTCCTTTGTCGTATGGAAGGATTAGAGGTTATGGGGTAAAATGGCCATTGTCGTTTTTTTATGCTTCTGTTATTCCAGTTATTTTAACTGCGGCGTTGATTGCAAACTTGCAATTATTTGGGGGGCTTCTTGAAAATGCTGCGTCTAAATGTTTAGAAGAAAGTTGTTCTGGGATGGCGCGGTTTGCTTCTTATTTTGGATTCTTAGGACACTTTATTGACGGGCAAGCTATTTCAGGGCTTGCGTTCTGGGTTGGCTCAACTAATATTTTGGAATTATTGATAAGGGGTGGGCTTTTAACAAGACATTTGATTCAAGGAATTACACATGTTTTGTTTTTTTCTATTTTTTGTACAATCTTTTCTATCTTCTGGGTAAAGACTTCTGGAATGGATGCAAAGGCTCAGGCACATAAGATTTCTTCATCTGGTTTGCAAGTTGCAGGATTTAGACAAGACGATAGAATTTTGGAAAGCATTTTAGATAGATATATTATGCCCTTAACTGTGATGGGTGGTGCTGCGATTGGATTGCTTGCGGCATCAACAGATTTATTGGGGGCTCTTGTTTCAGGAACTGCTATCTTATTGGTAATTATGATTATGTTCCAATTTTATCAAAACATTGCGCAACAACATTCTGTTGATATGAATCCTGCAATGAGAAAATTCATCGGGGGGTGAATTACCACTATATAAAATAAATTTTGCATAGAGAAAGTTTATTGGTGGTTAGTTTTATAAACAAAGTTTGATTAATTTTAAAATGGAAAAAGAAGGAAGTTTTAAGCCGATTTTTTTTGTGATGGTTGTGTCGTTGATAATTGCTTTTTATTGGGATAAAATTGATTTTATTAAAAATTCTGTTCATTCTGTTTTGAATCCTAGTGCAGGAGCATTATTAAATTGGGATCTGACTTTTGGAATGTTGATAATTGTTTTTGTTATTGGACTTGTTACTACAATTGTTCAAAAGTATGCGACTGACCAAAAAACATTGAAAGAGTTGAAAGCCGAGCAAAAAGTTCTTCAAGAAGAGATGAAGAAATACAAGGAGCATCCTGAGAAGTTGATGGAGTTACAGAAAAAGCAATTTGAGTTTTTGCCGAAGACAATGAAGCTGAGCATGAGGGCGATGATTTATACAGGTGTGCCGTTTATTTTATTCTTTAGATGGTTTATGGATTTTTTTACTGCAATGGAAGTAGCCACCGGAGCACCAGTTAAGTTCCTTGGATTTTTTAGTTGGTTCTGGTTTTACTTAATCTTTACAATTGTATTTAGTTCTATTTTTAGAAAATGGTTTGATGTTGTTTAAAATGAAGAAATCAATAAAAAAAGGTTTTAGTTTTGGGCTGACTTCAGGAATAATAACTACTCTTGGTTTAATTGTTGGTTTGTATTCAATTACAGAATCAAAAATTGCCGTGATAGGAGGAATTTTAGTGATTGCAATTGCTGATGCTTTTTCAGATGCTATGGGAATTCATGTTTCAGAAGAATCAGATAAAAAAAATTCTGAAAAGGAAATTTGGGAGGCGACAATTTCAACTCTTCTCTCAAAGTTCATTTTTGCACTAAGTTTTGTTGTTCCGGTTTTATTGTTTAATCTTAGCACAGCGATCATTATTAATATAATGTGGGGAATTTTGTTAATGACTTCTCTTAGTTTTTATATTTCTAAAGGAAATGAAAATTCTCCTACAAAAGTGATTGTTGAACATTTAGCGATTGCTATTTTTGTTGTTGTTGTTACTTATTATGTTGGAAAGGGTGTGAGAATTCTTTGGTAATTGATTAGAAAATTCCTAATCTAAATAAAGAATATCCAATCCAAAGTACAAGAATTAAATATAATGCTGCCCAGGCTTTTGTTACAGGAAGGTGTTTTGAAAAAACAGGGAATTTCTTTTTGAACCATTTTGCGCAGAACCAAGCAGCGATATTTATACTTACACTTTCCAAAAGGAAAAGATAAAAAATTATTGCTTCAAAGTTCACCATCTTATTATTTAAAAAGAAGAGAAGTTTATAAAAGTTTGGAACGCAACCCTTAAAAAGAGTTTTTTTCTTGTCTTGGGATGGAAGAAGAACTACAACTGCCCAAGCATGATCAGCCAGAAGAAAAACAACAAGAACTTATTTTTAAATTGAGTATGTTTGAACAGCAAATTCAACAATTACAACAACAGTTGCAAGCAGTTGAGCAAGGAATTAATGAGATGGATGGTTTGAATAATGGACTTAATGAATTAATTGGTTCTGTTGGTAAGGAAATTCTTGCGTCGATTGGAAGAGGAGTTTTTGTGAAGGCAAAACTTCTTTCTGAGGATTTAACAATTGATATTGGGAATAAAACATTTGTGAAGAAAAAGATTCCTGAAGCACAAGAGTTAATTAAAAAACAAATTGAAAAATTAAAAGATGTTAAAAAAGAATTGGAAAATAATTTAGAGCAAATTGGTGAAGAGATGATGAAGATTTATGAAGAAGGTAAAAATTAAAAACTAATTATTCTTTAGTTAAATAAGGAGGTGTAATGATGATAGCTTGGTTAAATAGAAAATTAAAAAAGACGGATATTTGGGATGTTGGTTTGATTAAGTGGAGTAGTATAGCTTTTGTTTTGTGGGTAATAACAATCTGGCCAGCTGCAATGACTTGGGTGCATTCTGTAAATCCTTGGTATTTTTTTATAGTGTTTGTGATTCTTGCTGCAAGACCGTTTTATAGATTTTATTTGAAATAATGAGAAAAATAAATCCTATTACTTATTTAATTTTTTTAGTGATAGCTTTGATACTAATTGTTGTTGGTTGGAAAACAGAAGATTATTTTTGGTATATTCGCGCTGGGATTTTTTGTGTTGGTGCAGGGGCTGTTTGGTTTTTGAATAGGTGGAAAATAAATGTGAAGGTGTTTTTGAATAACAAGAAATAATTTTTCTTAATTCTTCTCTGTAACAATTTTCCTAATAAATTTCTTTGGAATAAATTCAAATGCAAAATTTTTTCCTTTTCCAAATTTCCAAATTTCTCTAAAACTTCTTTTTTCTAATTCAATCTTTTTTTCTGAAAACTTCCAAGAATCAGCCAAAATATAAACAGGAATCTTATTTTCAAACGCAATCCTGGCAAACATTCCGCTCCCGACTTTATTCACAACGCCATCTTTCTGCAAAGCGTCTGCTCCAAAAAAAACCTTGTCTACTTTTTTACCTCCTTGCTTTCCTAACATAGCAATCCGAGTAGCAGAATCAACAAACATTGTTACCTTCACCCCTGCTTTTTTCAATTCTCTAAAAGTTTTCCGTCCCTGAAACAAAGGCCTTGTCTCTGTGTTATAGACTTCAAACTTTCTGCCATTCTTCTTTGCATAAATCAAAGCATTAACAACAGTCGATGAATGACAATGCGTAAAAACCACCTCCCTGTTCTTAATCAACTTCAAAACTTTTTCATTAATCTTATTCTGAACAAAATCAAAGTGTGCCAAAACCTCTGAATACTTTTTATCTAAAACATTCTTCAATAAAGGTTCTGTTGGCCTCAAACTCAAAAGTTTTTTCTTAGCCCTTGCAGTTGGAACCAAAGAATAAGCATAAACCGCTTTTTTCGCAATTTCCCTCGCGCCTTGAATCTTAACTTCTTTTATGTCATTGATTATTTGATTAAACCGCTTTTTTTTATTCATTTGAAATTTTCTCTTCTATTAATATATTTAACTTAACAACATTTAAAAATTCTCTTTTTTTATAGATTATATGTTAGAATCAATTATTAATCCAAAAAGAGTTGAAAGAGGTGCAGGAAAAATGTTTTTAGTTGGTTTGTTGTATGCGTCTCTTTCTATTCTCGGGGTCAAGTTTCTTTTCTCAGGGGACCCTGTTCTATATGAATATGCCGGAATGCTGGTAGTTACATTTTGCGTGATGTTTTCTCTTCCGTTTATGTATTTTCTGATAAAACAAGAAGCAGAAGAAGATGAACAAGTCGAAGGTTTTTTTAGTGTCTGGAAAATGCACAGCGACGCGATGTATGCGTTCATGTGGTTATTTTTAGGATTTATTGTTGCATTTTCTTTTTGGAATATTGCCTTAGGAGACGCGAATTTATTCAATGCTCAAATAGAAACTTACTGCGTGATAAATAGTCCTGGGAATCTTGAAGATTGTGTTAATAATTATTATTCTTTTAACCAACCACAAGTAACGGGGGCAGCAATACAAGGGTTCGGACGATTTATTGCAATCATTGAAAACAATGCATTTGTCATGCTTTTTACTTTGCTTTTCTCTCTGGTTTTTGGGGCAGGAGCAATTTTTATCCTTGCTTGGAACGCAAGCGTGATTGCAGGAGCAATTGGAATATTCACAAAACAAAGCCTGCTTGAAATTCCTATAGGGCTTGCAAGATATATGATTCATGGTTTTCCTGAGATAGCAGCCTATTTTATCACAGCATTAGCAGGAGGGATGTTTGGTGTTGGAGCAATTAGGAACGGCATAAGAAGCCAGAAATTTCTAAGAGTAGTAGAAAATGTTGTTGTACTGCTTTTTATCTCAATAATGATTCTCGTTTTTGCAGCAGCAGTTGAAGTTTATTTCACCCCTATTTTATTTGGATAAATTTAAAAATATGCAATCACATAAAATTTTATGAACCCTCTATTACTTATAGCAATCCTGACTAGTTTTTTCTGTACTTTTTTGGCAATGCCTTTTTGGATAAGAAAAGCAAAACAGATTGGATTAGTGTGGGAAGATATGCATAAAAAATCGCAATCAAAAAACATCGCTGGTTCAGGAGGGGTGGTCCTTGTTCTCGGTTTTACATTAGGAGTTTTATTGTACATTGCGATAAATACTTTTTATTTTAATTCTACTGAAAACCTAATTGAAATATTTGCTTTACTATCTAGTCTTTTTTTGGTTTCAGGAATTGCATTAATTGATGATTTGTTTGGTTGGCAACATGGGGGGTTATCAAAAAGATCTAGATTAATATTAGTTGTTTTTGCTGCAATTCCCTTAATGGTTATTAACGCAGGAGAGTCTACAATGATGGGGATTGAATTTGGAATACTCTATCCACTATTATTAATCCCTATAGGAATTTTAGGCGCAACAACAACATTTAATTTTTTAGCGGGCTACAACGGGCTTGAAGCAGGACAGGGCATAATAATTTTATCTGCCTTATCAATTGTGACATATTTAACTGGGAACGCTTGGTTAAGTGTGATTGGTATGTGTATGGTTGCATCTTTATTAGCATTTTATATTTTTAACCATTATCCTGCTAAAGTTTTCCCAGGAGATGTTTTAACTTATTCTGTCGGGGCGTTAATTGCAATTATGGCTATTTTAGGCAACATTGAAAAAATTGCTATTTTCTTTTTTATTCCTTATTTTATTGAAGTTGGTTTGAAAGTTAGAGGAAAATTAGAAAAACAAAGTTTTGGAAAATTGAATAATAATGGGGGAATTGAATTACCTTACAAAAAGATTTATGGATTGGAACATTTAGCAATTTATGTTTTTAAGAAAATAAATCCTAACAAAAAAGTTCAAGAAAAAGAAGTAGTATGGTTAATTCATGGATTTCAGATAGTTATTATAATTCTGGGATTTTTATTATTTATTAAATAAACTTTTAAAGGAAAGTTATTTGAATTTAAAATGGAAGATAAAGATAAAATTGAAATAGAAGGAAAAGAGAATATAATTGAGGTTAAAGGTGGCCACAAAGAAGTTGAGATTGAAGGAGATAAAAATTTAATTAAGATTAACGGAAATGTTGGAGAGATAGAAGTAGAAGGTGACAAGAACAAAATTGAAATTAGTGACAGCGAAGAGAAAATTAATATAAAAGAGGAATCTATAAAAGTTTTTAATTTTTTTAAGGCTAAAAAATGGCAGTTAATTTTTATTGGATTATTATTGTTAGCAATTGTAATTTCTGGTTCTTGGATTCGGTTACAAAATCTTCCTCTTTTAATTGACCAAACATCAGGTGAATATATTCCTTTGGCTCTTGACCCTTTTCATTTTCTAAGAGTCGCTGAAACAATGATTAAAGGCGGATTGCCAGAAACAGATGTTATGAGATACCCTTCATTAGGTTTGGAATTTACAAATGAACTAACACCTGATGCAGTTGTTTTCTTATACAAGGTTTCAAATATTTTCGGGGACTACAGCATACAATATATTGATGTTATTTCTCCTGTAATATTTTTTATTCTTGGACTAATTGTTTTCTTTTTTTTACTTTATTCTTTAACAAACTCCAAATGGATTGCATTACTCGGTAGTGCATTTCTTGCTTTTACTCCAGCATACCTTTACAGGACAACTGCAGGATTTGCCGACCACGAATCAATAGGGATGTTTGCATTTTTTTCTGTGATGTTAGTTTATTCCTTATCATTAAAATATTTAGAAAAGGAAAAATTAAACTACATTAAAACAACATTATTTTCAATTAGTGTTGCTTTTTTAACTTTCTTTACAGTTGCAAGTTGGGGTGGTGCAGTAAGATTTGTCTTTATGATAATTCCTTTAAGTTTCTTTTTGGTTTGGGTGATAAAATTTAGAAAAGACATTAATCTTGATTATATGAAACAATCTCTTTTATTTTATCTTCTTTGGGTCATTGCCACAATTATTTTTGGATTAATATTTAATTATGGGTTTTCAGAAATGATTGGCAATATAACAAGTTCTTCAGGAATAATTGGATCATTTGTTTTTGGATTTGTTTTTGTTGATTATTTATTATATTACACTATTTCAAAAGGTTATTTGAAAGATGAAAGATTACACAGATATAGAATATTCTTTAGTTGTCTTGGAACAATAATCCTAGGGATAATTATGCTCCCTTTAATGGGCAAAAACATTATTGAAATTTTATCACGTATCTGGTCTATATTATTACAACCATTTGGAACAGATAGAATTTCCTTGACTGTTGCTGAAAATGCTCAACCCTATTTAACAAGCTGGATTTTTCAAATAGGAAAATTTTTGTTTTGGTTATCTTCTCTTGGAATAGTTTTAATAGGTATAGAATTAGGGAGAAAAATTTCTAAGAAAAAATATAAAATATTATTTTCATTTATATGGGTTCTTTTTATTTCAGGAATATTATTCAGTAGATACTCTCCTACATCAGTTCTAAATGGCGAGAGTTTTGTAAGTAAGGGATTTTATCTTTTAGGAATAATTCTTTTTTTAATTTATAGTATAAAAATTTATCTTAACAGCGAGATAAAATTAGACTCGCAGATAATTTTGTTTGCTTCATTTATGTTAATTTCAGTTATTGCTGTTCGGAGTGCATCAAGGGTTTTTTTCTTTATAGCCCCTTTTGCTTGCCTTTCTGCAAGTTTCTTTGTTATTAGAATAGGGCATTATATTAAAGGAAGCAAAGATGAACTCTTAAGATGGTTTTTAATTTTATTATTAATATTAGCTATAATTGGCTCAGCGCAGATTTTGTACACTTCATTTAATACAACTAAAATACAAGCTAAACATACTGGGCCTTCGGCAAATGCTCAATGGCAAAACTCAATGGCATGGGTTAGAAATAATACAGATGAAGGAAAGAATTTTATTCATTGGTGGGATTATGGTTATTGGGTGCAGTATTTGGGTGAAAGACCAACGATTACTGACGGCGGGCATGGAAATACTTTTTGGGACCATTTAATTGGGAGATATGTTTTAACAACACAAAAACCTGAAACAGCATTGAGTTTTATGAAATCGCACGAAGTTGATTATTTATTAATTGACCAAACAGATTTAGGAAAATATCCTGCTTATAGTAAGATAGGAGGAGACGAAAATTTTGATACTTTCTCGGTTATAACCACAGGTGTTATTGATGATAAACAAACTATGGAGACTGCTGATACAATTAGAAGAGTGTATAATATTGGGGGTGTTGTTGATGAAGATTTTGTTTATGAAGAAAATGGACAGAAGGTTTTTATTCCTGGGCCGGTGTTTGATGAAATTGGACAATCAAGTTTTAAAGCATATGTAGGAGGAATTGTAATAGAAAGTTCAACAAACCCTATTGGAGAATCATTCAAACAGCCCCATGGAATTTTTATATATAATAACCAACAAATAATAATTCCTTTGAAATATTTATATTCGCAAGGGAAAATTTTTGAATTTGAAAAAGGATTAGATTCTATTGCCTACTTATTACCGAAAATAAATCAGGACAGCCAAGGGATGGTTAATGTGGACCCGCTTGGAGCAGTAATTTATCTTTCTCCTAAAGTTTCAAAAAGTTTATTTGCGCAGTTGTATCTTCTTGATGATGTGTTTGAAAATTATCCTACAATAAAATTAGCAAATGTTGAATCAGAACCAGTTATTAAATCTCTTCAATCACAAGGAATGAATTTTGGGGAATTTGTTTATTTTAATGGTTTTAGAGGGCCAATAAAAATATGGGAAGTTAATTATCCAGCAAATATTGTTGCTCACGAGGAGTTTACAAGAGTTTCTGGAGAGTATGCTGAATTTGATTATTTGTTTTTATGAATTAACACCATAAACTTAAAATAGGCTATTTCAATCAAGAATTATGGAGAAAATTAAACTCGTTAAACAAAAAAAGGTAGCGCTTTTTTTCCCTTGGATTAAAAGTAAAGGTGGAGCAGAAAGAGCTTTGTTGGAAATTTTAGATAATAGCAAACATAAGATAGATGTTTATACTTGGATTTATGATAAGGAAAATTCTTTTGAAGAATTTAAGAAATTTAAGATACATATTGTTGCTCCAAAAATCGTGAGAAAGCTTTCTAAATTGAATGTTCTAAGGGGGCTGTTTTTTCCAATTAGTTTATTCTCAAAAATTCCTCTTGAAAAATATGATCTTTTCTTAATTTATACCTCTGGTGTTGGGGAATTTATAACTTTTAGAAATTTCAAACCAGGAAAAACCTATGCTTATGTGAATACTCCGCTTAGGCATGCTTGTAAGGAAATAATTGATTGGAATCTTGAGAATACTTATAAAAACCCTCTTTCAAAATCAACATATCTTATGGCAGTAAAATTTTATAAGGTGTTGGAAAAAATTGCGTGGAAGAAAATAAACAAAGCTATTTTTATTTCTGAATTGGGTTTAGATAGGGCTAGAAGAAATGATTTAATAAATGGAAAGCCCACAAAAGTTATTTACCCCTCGATAAATCTAAAAAGATTTGATGATATTAAACCAAAGAAAGGAGATTATTTTTTATATATGTCTCGTTTTAATGCACCTAAGAGACAAGACTTATTGATTAAAGCGTGGAAGATTTTTTCTAAGAATCATCCATATGAAAAATTGATTTTAGCTGGGCATGTTGAAAATCAAAAATATTTTAAGAAATTAAATGATCTTGTAAAAGGGGTTAAGAATATTGTATTTAAAACCAACTTAAATGAAGAAGAAAATTTAAAATTATTTTCTAATTGTAAAGCAGTAATTTCAGTTCATTTTATGGAAGATTTTGGAATGACTCCTTTTGAAGCATTGGCCTCTGGAAAACCAGTTATTGCTATGGATAAGGGGGGCTATATGGAACTTTTAGAAAAAAATCCTCAATTTTATAAGATTAAAGAAGTCCCTTCAGAAAAAAGCCTTATTCAAGAAATAAATAAAAGTTTAGAAAAATTTCTGAAGTCAAAAGTTGTACCTAAAAAAATAATATTTAATGAACTCGACACACATAATTTTATAAATAAATTTGATGAAGTTTTATAATGAAAAATATATTTAAAAATAAAAATATAGATAAAGAATTTTTAAATGCGTTACAAGAAATTGAAAAGGAGTATTATACGGGATATGAAAATTCCCATGAAAAAAATTATTTTTTACAACAAAAACATAGATATACAAAATTATATGATATTTTTAAAAGTATACTAAATAAAAATGATAAAATATTAGATGTTGGATGTTATCCAAGCCATTTTACATTATGTCTAAAAAAAATTGGATATAATATTATTGGAGTAGATAAAAATCCAAAGAGAAATTTAAAATTTACCTTAGATAAACATTTAGAAATTAAAAAGTGTAATATAGAAAAAAATGTATTGCCTTTTAAAAATGAAACCTTCGATAAAATTCTCTTTGTTGAAGTTTTTGAACATTTATACACAAATCCTATTTTTGCTTTAAATGAAATTAAACGGGTTTTAAAAAAAGAAGGCAAACTTATTTTAGCAACTCCAAATGGATATTCCTTAAAAAGAATAATCTACTTCTTATCTGGTAGAGGACTTGGAGAAGACCCTTTTGAAGGATTTGAAACTTATAAATTAATAGGTCATTATGGACATATAAGAGAATACTCTGTTAGAGAATTAAAAATATTCTTAAAAAATATTGGATTTACTATGGAAAAAATAGATTTTGTATATTATGGACATTATAAATTTAGAAACCATCCTTTAATAAATTCAAATTTAAGATTATTTTATAATATGTTTTATTTCTTTAGACCACATTTGATGATAATTGCAAGCAAATCAAAATGGAAAAATTAGTTTCAGTTACAATACCTACATTTAATTCTGAGAAAACTCTTGAGAA
>CAZRAT010000004.1:0-29736 GCA_964598185.1 Candidatus Woesearchaeota archaeon
GTTGAAATCAAAGATTCTTCTGATGCATCGTTTAAACCAAAAAATTTAAACGACACTGAGGTTGAAATAAAATGAATTCTTTTACACAAAAACTTGCAGGAAGAGGAGAAATAGATCTTATTGGCAGAGGTTTAATGCAACCTCCTAAAGAATCTAATTCTTGTGAATATGAACTTATTTGTGAAGATGTTCGCGAATTAAGAAAGTTAGAAGAAGACAAAGAAAGTGGAGGAAGATTAGAAGATTTGAAAGACCAATATAAAAACGTATGTTCTAATCTTTCCGCAGTAGAAGATTGTAGTAAATTTAAAGAGTTGAGAGTTTTAGAAAAAATTGAAGATGAGGGTATAAGAGAATATTATGAAAGTCCTCCAATATTTTTAGGAGTAAAGAAATAAAATGGCTTCATTAAGAAAAATTAAAATTTATCATAGCAAATCCATCTTTAGAATTGCTGGAGGTAAAAGATGGCTTCACTAAGAAAAGCAACAGCATATTCTAAAAAGAAAGTTCTTCCGTTTACTCGGGTTAGTAAAAGAAGGCAGAAATCGTATATCAAAACAGTTCCTCCTCAAAAAATTGTGAAATTTGCTATGGGAAAAGAATCACTTCTTCAAAAAGGAAAATTGCCTCACCAGTTGACTTTGGTTTCAACAGAAAAAGTTCAAATCAGGCACAATGCATTAGAGGCTTGCAGACAATTTATTAATAAAAAATTGGACAAGGAACTTGCAGGACAGTATTTTTTTAAGATTATTCCGTTTCCGCATCATATTCAGAGAGAGAACAAAATGCTTACTGGGGCTGGGGCAGATAGAATGCAGACTGGAATGCAGTTAGCATATGGCAAGGCGTCAGGAAAAGCAGCAATTCTAAAAACAAATTCAAAGATTTTTTTTGTTGCAGTTCCAAATGAAAAAGCAATTGCATTTACAAGAAAAATATTCAAACAGATTAAATCTAAGCTCCCGGGTAATACAAAAGTTTTGTACGAAAAGAGGTAACATCAAAGATGTTCCATCATGTTTCCCTCTCAAGTTCGGGAAAAAGGTTTAATTCTGTAGTAGTTACAAAATAGAAAGGTTTATATAGTTTAAATATTTAGAAAGATTAAGAAAATGACAAAAAAATTATCACTTGAAGAGCAAAGAGAAAAAGAAAGAGATAGAGTTACAAATGTTAAAACTACTCTTGAGTCTAAATTAATACACTCTGCAATTGGTGGAAATGAAGTTAAAGCAAATCCATATCTTTATGGTCAACTTGGATTATCTGGCGGTGAACAAACATATGCTGATGCTATGGGCGGAGAAGAGGCTAATAGGGTAAGGGACGAACTCTATAAAGAAAAACAAGCAGAGAGAAATAAATTAGGTATTGCTGAAGAAGCTCCTTATGCTACAAATTATGATGTTGTTTCAAGATTAAAAAAACAACTTGGAGAAGTGCAAGCAATTGCAAAAATTGGTGAATTAGAAAAATATGCTAAAGATGCTGGAGCAAATTTGGATTTTGAAGTTCCAGAAGATTTGAAAGATTATTCTCAAGCAGATTTATTTCAAAAAGCGGTTAATGAGGAAGGTAAAATAGATCTAAATAAATTAAATGAAAAAGAAAGAGATGCTTTTCAGATGCAACAAGTGCTTACACAATCTTATGAAAGAGCAATTGGATTAAAAGCAGCTCAAACAAATTATTTTGCAGATTTGGGTTCTGTAGGTAAACAAATAGCTAATAAATATAAGAAAGCAGATTCAGATTAACTTACTAATTCGTTAACTAATTTTGCCATAACTTCTAAGAATTCTTCTGTTCTGTTTTGCCATTCATCTATGTCTGTGCCTTTGAGAGAACTGATTCTTCCGTGAGAAATTTCCTTATGAAGAACTAATAAATCTCTGTACCAAACAACATATTTCATTTTTAATTTTCCAGCATTAACAAAAGTTTCTTTTAATTCTGAAGCAATATGTTCTGGTGAAGTTGGAGTAGCGTGTGCTGCGATAAGGGCGGCGTGTGAAGAATCAACCATTGCCCAATATAATCCTTCTATTGCATTTAATTCTGCTATCCTGCTTCTTGAGAAGTGCACTGGGGCTCTTTGAAGACAACTATAAATTGCTTCAGGAGTAGATTTTATTTTTCCTTTTATTAACAAATATTTTAATGGTTCAAAAAATCCTGCAATATCAATTAATGATTCTCCTTGTCTTAAAATATTAAGTATGATTGGGTCCCCTCTCATTAAATCTTCCCACCAAGTGCTTAACTTAACTGTGTTAATATGTATTTCTCTTTCGTAAGGGTTTTTCTTTAGTATTTTGTCGAGTTCTTGTCTGTACCAAGCAATTAATTTCTGGTCCCAATTTATTGAAACATCGTCGATTAAAATTATTATATCAATGTCAGAGTCAGAATTTGAAGTTTGTTTTACTGTTGAACCAAAAAGAATAATTGATTTTATTATTCTATCAAAAACCTTGTAAGACTTTACTGCAAAATCCATTGCAATATCTTGACTTGAACTTAATTGCAAGGAAGGAATATTTTCATTAGCAACTTTTTTTCTTTTTGAATGTTTCTTGGTTTTAACTTTCTTAACTGGCTTAGCTTTTTTAATAATCTTTTTTTTAGAAACATTAATTTTTTTCTTTTTTAATTTTTCTTTTTTCTTCACCATCTTTTCTTTAATTATAGTAGTAAAATTTTATTTATAAATTTACCTTATTTATTCCATTCCTCTTCCAGACATTCTTGAGCCTTGTGCTCCTGGCATTTGTCCGCCAAGTTCTGTTGGCAAGGAAGCCATTGAAAACCCAGAGCCTTGCATACTGTAATTAACAGAAGGAAGCATTTGACCAAGTCCTGAATAATAATCTTGTTGAAATCCTAATGATTGGTTCCAATAAGGGCCTGCACCGTCGCTGTAAATTGGAGAACCCATTGCTTCAAAAGTTTCTTGGACAGGCGGGCTTTTGAAATGTTGCCACCAATGTGCAGCTTCAATTATTTTTTTTGCTTCAAAACCTTTTTTACCAAGTTTTTCCATAATTTCTTTTGTAGGCACGTTCCCCATTCCCATTGGCAATTCTGTATGTTCAAAACCAAAATTATCAGAAAGATGGATATGCTTTAGATAAGGTGCAATTTTTTTTGTTTCCTTAATAATGTCTTTATCTTCAAAACCTTGCTTTCTAATCATATTAATATGGCCGACATCCCATGTAACACCAATTAATTTTTCAGCTTGCTTTTCTGCTTCTGATTTAGAAAGTTTCCCAGATTCAACAGCGTTGTTTACAAATTGTTTTCTAGAAGCTTCAGCAAGATTTTTCAAATCTTCTCCTGTGCTTAATGCAAAACCTGCAGGAGGATTTTCAATACTTATAATCGGTGCACTATCTTTAAATTTATTCCAAGATTCAAAAGCAGCATTGCCAAAAGTTTTTGATGCTTGTTCTACTGCGAATTGTTCTACAGGAACATTCATTACAGGAGCCATACCAGGAGTTTCTTTCATTTTAATTAACAAACTATGCAATGCTTCTGATTGCACAGAAGGATCAAAGGAATTTCTTGATAAATCTTTTGCAAATTCTTTAGAAAATTTTTCTAACACTTCTTTTTGGGTTTCCCCTCCATATTTGTATGCCTTATTAAATAAAGAATTTATTTGTTGCCTTGTATCTTGAAGATATGTTTCAGCATTTTGGTAATGACGATATGCTTGTTTTTGCATAGGAGTTAGATTATTTGGATTGAACTTTTCACTATTAAGTTCAGGAAGAAGGTGTTTAATTTGAATCTCATTTTGTTGCAGAATTTCGTCTGCTCTTTCTTTGTTAAGGATTAATTGAGATATTGAATTATCCCACTCTGTTGCATTTAAATTTTTAACTTTCCACTCAGGAGTTTTTCTTTCTCCTTTTTGAAGTGGAATTTGTTTGAAAATTTTTTCATGAGGGATACTTCCTTGACGAAATCCTTCAATTTCTTTTTTTGTTAAATCTTCTCGAGGTATTTTTGAACCAGGATAATACATTTTTTCTTCTTCAAGAGGGGCTAATCTTCCTGATTCACGATTTACAACAATCAATCTTTTAGCTTTTCCTTCTTTGGTTCCTTCTGGGATTTGTTTCCACTCTGTCCCAGGTATTCCTTCTGAAGAATGAAAAACTGTAATGATATTTCCTTTTGGGTCAAGTTCATGGCTTCTATTAATTGTTTCAATTATTTTTCTTTCAGAACTTTCTCTGTTTAATTCACTGAAACCTTGTTGATTAATTCCAGTTGTATCAATAACTGGGCCGTGTACTGAGACTTCTATCCCTGTTATTGCTTTTAATCGTTTGACTTCTTCCATTTGTTGTTTTGGAATTTGGTCAATCATATCTGGAGAAACAAACTCAATTTCAATATGTTTTACACCTGTTGATAATTTTGAAGAAACTTCTTGGAGGATGTTTGCATTACGAGGGTCTGTTGTAAGTCCCATGCTTCCTGCTGTTGCTTCTGTGTTGTATGGTGTGAAACTAGAATACCCTCCTTGATAAATATTACTAATTGTGTATCCCTCTTTTGCCATGATAATTAAAATAGAACCTTATTTAATAATCTTTTTATTTCACGATATATTCTGATTTCTTTTTTTCTGCTTCTTGAATTCTTGATTCAAAAGGATTTTCTCTTCCAACTTTTTCCATATCAATTCTTTGTGCCTCTTGATATTTTTCTTGCATTGAAGAATCAGTTTGTTCAACAGAACTTACAAATCCTGCTTTTCTAATTTGCGGTTGTCCACCATCTCGTCCAACTTTTGTTATGTCAAGTTTTTCTATATCTTGTCCTACAGAAGAAATGTCCCCTTGATATTTTGGTTCGTCTTCTTGTGCCTGCGCGTCGTATCTAAATGCTTTTTCATCATCTTGAAAATTTGTTCCTGTTCCCGATGTAGAAAAAAATTTCCCGCCCAATTTTTGTGTTCCTGCAATTTCTTCTAAAACAGGCGCTGTTGATTCTGTTTGCAAAAATTCTCTGAACTGGGTTTCATCAATATTGGTTTTAGGCTCTTTTGATTCTTCACCAACTTCTTTAATGATTTCCTTAAGTTTTTTTTCATCAATTAATTCTTCTAATTCAGAATCTTCTTCATTCTCTTTCATAAATTATTGAGGTTATAGAAGTATATAATATTTTTTATTCTTCATTTTCTTCAAGAAATTCTTTTTCATCTTCAAATTTTCCTTTTCTATAATAATGATTAATTAATGAATCACCCATAATAATTCCATTTTCCATGTTATTTAGAGTTGCTTTTACTATATAAATGTGATTAATAGAAAATTCAATGAATTTTTCCGAAAAATTTATAAGAGAAGATTTCATAAATTAATTATGACAATTAAAAGTTTGTTTCGTTGAAACGCTGGTTACCAGTTACGACTTTGTTGTTTGAGGTGTGTGCTTAGAGTTTCTGATCCAACTTATTAAAAATTATATCAACTATGTAAAATGGAAAACAAAAAAAACAAGAAGAAAATAAGTTTTAAGTATAATATTAGTGAATACTGGGATTTTTTGAAAAAGTATAAACCACTTTTTTTCGTAACATTGTTTTTTACATTTTTAGTTGAAGGGTTTTTACTTGTAGATAAATTTTTATTTAAAATAGTTATTGATAATGGAACTGAATTTGTTAATGGGAGTTTAGCTCAAGAAATTTTTATTAAAACATTAATAATTGTTGCAATAATTTTTATTGGAATTTTAATAGTAAGAACTATTAGTAAATGGCTTTCTATGCATGTTTTACAAATTTTAGAAGGAAATTTAATGCAAGACTTAAAGACAAAATACTTTAGCCATATTGTTAGATTGTCACATAATTTTCATACTACTCATAAAACAGGCGCTTTAATTTCTAGAATGAATCGTGGATCTGGCGCTATAGAAGGTATGACAGATATTTTAGCCTTTCAGTTTGCTCCTTTATTTTTTAATATAATAATTGTTGGTTTTACTTTAGCTTATTTTAATATTGCTTCTGCATTGGTTATTTTGGGCATCACAATTTTATTTGTTTCATATAGTTTTTTTATTCAACAAATACAACAAGAATCAAAATTGAATTTTAATACAAATATAGATAGTGAAAGAGGATTTGTTGGAGATGTTTTCACTAATATAGATTCAATAAAATATTTTGGAAAGGAATTAAATATTCAAAATAAATTTACAAATGCGACAGAAAAAACGAAATTATCTTTATTAAAATATTGGAATTATTATAAATGGTTTGATTCTGGGCATTTCGCTATTTTAGGGGTTGGAACTTTTTTCTTAGTTTATTTTCCTTTAATGGATTTTTTAGCTGGAAATCTTACTCTCGGTACATTAGTATTTATTTTCACTGCTTATGGAAGTATAGTTGGACCTTTATTTGGATTTGTTTGGGGCATGCGAGGATTTTATAAAGTAATGGCTGACTTTGAAGATTTGTTTGAATATAGTAAAATTGAAAATGATATTAAAGATAAACCAAATGCTAAAAATTTAAAAGTTGAAAAAGGAGAGATTAAATTTGATAATGTTTCATTTAATTATGGAAAGAAACGGGCTTTTTGTTTGGATAAATTTAATTTGAATATTAAGAATGGTGAAAAGGTTGCTTTTGTTGGACATTCTGGTTGCGGGAAAACTACTTTGATTAAGTTGTTATATCGTTTGTATGATGTTAATGAAGGAGATATTTTAATTGACAAGGAAAACATTACCAAGGTAAAACAAGAATCATTGAGAGAAGAATTGAGCATTGTTCCTCAAGAATGTGTTTTGTTTGATGATACTATTTATAATAACATCAAATTCTCTAATCCAAAAGCAACTAAGAAAGATGTTTGGAATGCAATTAAGTTTGCTCAGTTGGATAATGTTATTAAGAATTTTCCTGAAGAAGAGAAGACTATTGTTGGTGAACGAGGAGTTAAGTTATCTGGTGGGGAGAAGCAAAGAGTTTCAATAGCTCGGGCTGTTTTGGCAAATAAGAAAATTTTGGTTTTAGATGAAGCTACTTCTGCTTTAGATTCTAAGACAGAATATGATATTCAATTTGCTTTAGAGAAATTATTAAAAGGAAAAACTGCTATTATAATTGCCCATAGGTTGTCAACGATTATGAATGCTGATAGAATTATTGTTATGAGAAGTGGGAAAATTATTCAACAAGGAAAACATAATGAATTGATAAATCAAGAAGGAGAATACAAAAAATTATGGGGTTTACAGAAAGGTGGATATGTTAAATGAAAATAATTTCTTTCTTCATTAAGTATAACTAACCATTCCGTGTGCTTTTTTGTAAACATCAAAGACTGTGAAAACTTTGTCGATTGCTCCTAATGCTGCGAAAGACCTGAGATGGTTTTTTTCAATCCAATCGTCGGGCTTTACTGGTTTATCTTTATCTTCTTCTTTTGGTTTTTCTGATTTTTCTTCCTTATCATAATGCCCAATTAAAGCTAAAAAAGGATTTGATTGGTCTTTTGGTTTTTCTTTTTCTTCTTCCTTTTCTTTTTCGTCTAAGAAAAAATTAATTTCATCCTGTAATTTGTCCAAGCTTTCTGATGTTGAACCTTCAATTAATTTAAGGACGTCACCTATATCTGATTTGTCTAGTTCACTATCTAATTTATCTAACTCTTCTTTGTTTAATGCATATGCCTTGAAAGTTATTTCTGCTTTTCCTCCAAAAGCATAGTCGCCTCTTTGTGCTACTCTTTGTGGTATTCCCCTGAATCTGAAATCAATTAAAACACAACTATAATAATCTCTTTTTGTTTTCAATTTTTTAAAGTCAGTTGGAAAGTCGCCGGCAATTGCTGATTGTTTCACATCAATTTTTCCTTTCCCTAATAAAGTTAATTCTAATAAAATTGTATTGAATGTTTTTACTAACGCTGGTTCTCTTCCTCCTTCTTTCATTTCAAGTTGCTGTGCAGCCTTTAGATAAGGTTTTGCCCATCGCGAATAAAGCTTTAATGAATTAACTTGGCTGCCCAAATAAGTTCTTTCCATTTCATATCTTTTTTTGAGTTCTTGTTCTGATTGTGTGAGCCAAATATTAAATTCATATACTCTTGAAGAAACAATTCTTTTTACTCTGTCGTTCAAGTCAAGTTTTTCAGCTTCTTTTTCGTTATTGACGACTAAAAATGCGTCGAGCAAAGTTTGAAACCCTGCTTGCCCAAGGGCCATGGCCTTTACACTTGAGTTCCCTTTTTGTATATCTACTTTGTCTAACCAAATTTGTTTTAAACTATGCCGTGCGGCTTCTTTTTTATTTTCTGATTTTAAATCATCATAATTTTGTAATCTTATTCTAAATTCTTTTAAATCATAAATAATGTTTAACACGCTTCTTAAAATTGTATTCACTTGTGCAAGCATATTTTGTCCTTGCTGTTGCATGTGTGTTGCTCTTCCTTGGAGTTCGCCAAAATGTCCTGAGCCAGGAGAAGATGTAAAACTATCAACTAATTTTTCTGTTGAAAGCCCAAGATCATTATTCATAAAATCCAATATCCAAAAATAAACAGGTTCTAAAGTTTCTGTTGAGGAATCATATATTATTTTGTGCTCTATTTCAGGCCCACCTTTTTCTTTGTAATAAGGACTTACCTTTTTTATTATTTCGTCAATTTCACCCATGTTTTAATTAAGAGATTTGTGTTTAAAAAATGTTTCATCAGTTAAATTTAAATAAATGCGAAATTTAGATTTGTTATGAAACTAACAAAAGAAGATAAAAAATTAATTGGAGAAGCTAAAAAACTTTGGAAGGAAAAATATGTTTCAAAAAAACATTCTGTTTCTGCTGTTTTAATTACAAGTAAAGGGAATGTTTTCGAGGGAATGAGTATGGAAGATATCCAGACGGGAATTTGTGCAGAAAGAACCGCATTTTTTAAAATGATGCCAGAAGAAAGAGAAATAAAAATAATTGTTGCGGTTTACAAAGATAAAGTTATTCCCCCGTGTGGTATCTGTAGAGAAATTATGTACGATATGAGCGAGAAAAATTTAGAAAATACTTGGGTTATTGTATCTAAGAAACAGAAGGTCAAATTAAAAGAACTTTTTCCTTTCCCTTGGAAAGAAGCTTTTTGAAAGTGAATATTTCTTTCAGCAATTTCGTTTAATCAATGATGCTCTGCGACAATTTTAATTTCGCATTGGAGCGTTAAACGAAGATATCAAAATGATTGGAAATTGAAATGAACATCAGTTAAATTTAAATAAATGTGAAATCTAGATTTGTTATGAAATTATTTAGAAGAAGAAGCGATAGGGTTCTTGATTTGACAAAAAGGTATGAAAAACAGCAAGCTCGAGCTGAAGAGATTAGGTCTGATGAACTAGAGTCTTCTAATTCTTCAGGAAATGCCGGGGGTTTTGGATTTTTTGGCGCGATTGCAAACACTGTTTCTCAAAATAATTCAAACACAAATTCGTCTTCTGATGAAAGAGAAAATTCTGAATATGTAGATATTTCTTCTGGGATTGATGATAAAAAAAGAAAACTTGCAAAAAGATTAATTGATATGACAAATAAAATTGAAGAACTGTCAAACCAGATTTATCATCTTCAACAACGGATTGAAGTTTTAGAAAAGAGAAGCGGGATTAGTGGTTATTAGTTATTTCTTAGAATTTAATTTAAAAATTTCTAGAACTTTTTCTGGAATAGGATTTAATTTTAAAATTTCTGTTGTTTGAATTACTTCTATTTTAGATGTTGAATCAACTTCTTTAATTTTTTTAATAAACTCAAAGATTTCTCTATGTGAAGGAGGCATATAATACATAAAATATTTGCTAGGGGTTTCATAAACAAATCCAGAATAATTATCTGCCCTCATTATTGATAAAATTTTTTCCTTAAATTTTGGTAAAATATCCATTTTTAAAATATAAGAAGAAAAACCTAATTTAAAAGTATTAATTGAATATCTAAAAACTTGGATAATGTTTGCCTCTTGCATTAATTTTATTTTAGAAGAAATTGTCTTTCTATCTAAACCGGTTTTTTCACTAAGGGTTATGATAGGGCTTAAAGGCTCTTTAGATAAATGGTATAAAATTAAATAATCTTTTTTGCTCAATGAAATATTTTTATTTTGTTTTCTAGGGATAAAAGACCCTTTTATTTTAAAAGGATTATAACTATCAGGGATTTCATTTAAAACAGAGTAGATTTCAAAATGATTTTCTGGTAAAAATTCCTTACAAAAAGAAAAAATATCATTTGTTAAAACATAAAGATAATACGGAGATTTTCCAAGATTTTGTATTAAAAAAACAATAGATGCTTCATTAATTAATTTATTTAAAGTTTCTTCTTCAAGATCTTCTGTTAAAATAATATAAGATTTTATTCCAAGATGAGGATAATTTAAAACAACAGCCGGTTCAATTAACTCTTTTGTTAATCTACTAATTTTATAATGAAGTCTTTCTTGGGAAATTCTCAATTTTTTTGCTAGTTCTTTTTTTGAAATCCTTGAATTTAATGAAAGAGAATAGAGAATTTTCTTATCAATTAAATCTAGTTTTATTTCCTGATTTTTTAAGTTATTTACCATATTTTAACAATTGTTGCTTTCTTTATAAACTTTTCTACAATTATTAAAAAAATAAAAAGAATATTTTAAGTATCTATAGTGCTACTAAAAAGTAATTAAAAACACAAAATAAATAAAAATGACCGTTGAAAAAATAAAAAAATATAAACCTCTAAGAAGAGTAAATATTCCAAATGTAAAGGATGAAATAGCAAGAGTTATAGAATTTGTAAAAAACCCTCTTTCAGTAGAAAGCCGAGCTTACAATATTCACAATGTACCAGTGAATGGAATAAATTATAGAGTAGCTGATGCTAAAATTCCTAACAGAAAAACTAATCAATCAGGTAGAGGGAACTTAAGATATCTTATAGATAAATTAACTAATCAATATGCTGGTTTAGCACTTGAATTAAATAATGGGAATTATCGGAGAGTTGCCTAAAATGTCAAATAACAACCTTGAAAAAATAGATGAATTAGAAAGGGGATTAGTTGAGGCAGAGAGAGAATCATATGAATCTAAAATTGATTCACTGCCCGAGTATACAAGGTCTAATTGGAATGAAGACCTTTATTCTAATGAATATGTTGATGTTTTTGATAATTTAATGGCAGAGAAAATAAGAGATCGAAATATTTGGAAAAGGTTTGCCAAAAAATTAGAAAATAAAACTCCTGAATGGGAATTTGAAAAAAAGCCCATGATGTTAGGTTATGCTTATGATAAAGTTGGCTTAAAAGATTTAGCAAAAAAATATTGGATTAAAGCAGGAAATCAGGAATTAGATAGATTTTGTCATGAAAATGCAGAAGAGGAAATACATCTTTTTGATAGAAATACAAAAAGAAATATTGATGATTCATTGGTATTAAAACACTTTATATTTTCAATAAATCATTATTCTGCAGGAGGATTAACTAAACCTGAATGCTGGAAACAAATAGGAGAATATCTGTTAGAAGAGAGGGGCCCTAGATGTCTTTTTTCAACATCTTCTACTAATGTTAAAGATTTTATTGCAAGTATAGACTATTTTAAAAAATCTAATCCCAAAAAAGAAGAATTAGATAAGTTCTCGATAAAAGTAGCAAAAAAATTGATAAGTGGTTTATATGGTTCTCTTGAAGATGCAAGATCTGTTTGCAAGGAAAATGGATTAGAAAGTGAAGTAAAAAATATTTTTATTGGAACAGCAGATGAAATTGTAGAAGATATAAATCAGTATGCTTGGGGTGATAAAGCTATCGGGCATATTTTTAAATTATACTCAGAAGCAGGCTTAACAAAAGAACAATGTAAAGAGCGTATGATGAAAATAGAAGCGAAAGAGTTAAAAAAAATTGATGGAGATATAAAAGAAAGAGAATCTCTTGAAGGTTCTATTTATGATGAACAATTAAAACACATAGAAACAGATTGTGGAAGGGATGAGTTTTTAAGAACTACAAAATGGTTAAAAAAAGCAGACCTAGAAGGAGTATCTATGTACAGAAATGGGAGAAAAAAAGAAATGGATAATTTCCTTGAAGGCGTTATGGTTTTATATGACAAAGAATCCTGTTAATAACTTTGGGTGATTTAAAAAAAGTAAAAAATCAAAAAGATAATTTGGATATTTAGGATTTCAATAACTTTTATTAACCTCTTTTTCTTTTGGATTTTATGAATTCAAAAGAGTTGGTGAAAAAAGCAAAAGCATATGCACTGAAAAATGCAATTGCCTATAATGGTAAAGCACAGCAAGGAGCAATTATTTCTGCTTTGTTTAATGAAGGTTTGAAAAAGCAAGATGTTAAAAAATATATTAAAGATATTTCTGAAATAGTTAAAGAAATTAATTCTTTAAGTTTGGACGAGCAGAAAAAAGAGTTTGAAAAATTAGAGAGAGAAGTTTCAAGGAGAAAAGTTCGCGAGGGCTTACCTGAACTTCCTAATGCGAAAAAGGGGAAAGTTGTGATGCGGATTGCGCCGTCTCCGTCTGGAGCTTTTCATATTGGACATGCAATGACTGCTTGCATTTCTTTTGATTTTGTTATGAAGTATGGTGGAAAATTTTATGTTCGAATAGAAGATACAAACCCGGAAAATATTTATCCGAAGGCTTACAAGTTAATTGAACAGGATTCTAAATGGCTTTTTGACAACAAGGCAAAGATTGTAATTCAATCAGAAAGGATGAAACTTTATTATAAATATGCAGAAAAATTAATTAGAAAAAATTCTGCTTATGTTTGCATATGTTCTGGTGATAAGTTTAGAGAATATTCAAAAGAAAAGAAAAATTGTCCTTGCAGAAAATTAAGTGTTAAAGAAAATTTAGAGAGATGGAAAAATATGTTTGATAAAAAAATTTACAAAGTTGGTGGAGCTGTTTTGAGATTTAAATCAAATATGAAACACAAGAATCCTGCGATGAGAGATTTTCCGTTGGCGAGAATTAATGAAACCTCTCATGCTTTACAGAAGAAAAAATATCGTGTTTGGCCGTTGATGAATTTATCTGTAACTGTTGATGATATTGAACAAAAGATGACCCATATTATTAGGGCAAAGGAACATAGGGACAATGCAAAAAGGCAGGAGATGATTTACAAAGTTCTTGGAAAGAAGTTTCCGTGGACAGGTTTTTTGGGTCGCTGGCACATTAAAGGTTTGAGATTATCTTCAAGCGAAATTACAAAAGGGATTAAAGAAGGCAAATATTCTGATTGGAGTGATTCTAAATTGCCTACTATTCAGGCATTGAAAAAAAAAGGTTACAAGCCGTCGGCATTTTGGAAATTTTCAGAAAATATTGGCTTGTCAGAATCAGACAAAATAATTGATAAAGAAGAGTATTTCAAACTTTTAGATAGTTTTAATAGAAGTTAGAAATATTTAAAAAGATTAATCGCGATAAATTATAAGTTATTGAAAGGAGGTAAAAATGGAATATAAAAAACAAGGTATGTCAGCGATTGTTACAATGATGATTATAATTGCTTTGGCTTTAGTTGCTGTAGGAGTTTTATGGTATGTTTATCAAAATGTTTTAGAAGGTGCTCAAGAAGAAGTAGAGCAAGGTGCTACTGATGTGTTCGCTGTTTGTACAGATGTTGGAACTATTACAACTGAAGATGGAACTTGCGAGGGTGGCGAGATAAGAATAATCGGTGGAGAATATTGTTGTATTATTTAGATTTAATAATTTAAATTTTTATTTTTTATTACAATTATTATTTTTTAACTTATTATAAGGAGAATTTTTATTTTTAATAAAAGCATTTAAAAAGATTATCTCTGTATTAAGGAATAGAGGTAAAGATATGTATAAAACTAAAAAAGGTCTGTCGGCTATTATAACTATGCTTATTTTGATTGCTTTAGCTTTGACTTCTATAGGAATTGTTTGGTATGCTATTCAATCTATTTTATCTGGTACTGAAACAGAAGTAACTCAAAGTAATCTTGACTTATTTGGAACCTGTATAGAAAATTATCCCGGTGCAACTGAAATGGCTAATGACACTTATATGGAAAATGGCACTTTATGTACAACTTCAACAAAGATTGTTGGTGGAAAATATTGTTGTATTCCATAATCTAAAATAAACTTTATTTCTTTCAAGGCAAAATTTAAAAACTCTTTTTTATAGGTATTTTTATGGAAATTAAAATTAGGAAATGTCCCCATCATAGGAATTAAGGATTTTTTTAGCTGGGCTTCTGGAAACTTTTATATATCTTCATTAAGTAATTTAAATATGGTGGATGTTGCGTAATGGTAGCGCGTGTGGTTGTGGTCCGCAAAGTCTGGGTTCAACTCCCGGCTTCCACCCTTCAAATGAGGAGAAAATGAAAAATATTTTATTTGTTTGTAAACACAATGTATTCAGAAGCAAAGTAGCTGAAGCTTATTTTAAAAAAGTAAATAAAAACAAAGGGCTCAAGGCTAATAGTGTGGGAATTATTAAACAAGATGTCGTAAGTGAAATTGAAAAAAAGTTAATTAAATTTCAAAGAAAAACTGCAAAAGAATTTGGAATAGGTATTAAAAGAAAATCAAAATCATTAAGCGTAAGTTTATTAAAAAAGCAAGATATAATTGTCATTGTGGCAGATGATGTGCCCCCAATTATATTTAATAATAAATTTTACTTGAAATCAAAATTAAAAATAATTGTATGGAAAATCCCTGATGTTAAAGGAAAGAAAAGTGATGAATTTTTGATTAGAAAAGATATCAAAGTGATTATGGAAAAAGTTGATAATCTTGTGGAGACATTAAAATGAAAACAGACATAATTAAAGGATTTCAAGATTTTACAGGAAAAGATGCTGAAAAATTTTCAGTGATTAATGAAATTGTTCGAAGAACTTTTGAACAGTATAATTTTGAGCAAGTTCGGACTCCGATTATTGAATCAGAAGAATTTGTTAGAGGGGAAAATCCAAATGACGAGGCTGTTTCAGATGTTTACAAATTGAAAGATAAAGGAAAAAGAAAATTGGCATTGAGGTATGAATTTACTTTTCAATTGAAGCGGATTGTGAAAGGAAAGAAGTTGCCTTACAAAAGATTTCAGATTGGGCCTGTTTTTCGGGACGAGCCTGTAACAGGGAATAGGTTAAGACAATTTACTCAGTGTGACATTGATATAGTTGGTTCAAATGCAAAAAGCGAAGCAGAAGTTTTGGCTATGATAAAAGAAATTTTGGATAAGTTAAAAATTAAGTCAATTACCTATGTTAATAATCGAAAATTATTAAATGAAATTTTAGATGAACAAGGAATTAAGAAAAAGGAAGAAGTAATTAGAGAAATAGATAAACTAGATAAGTTGTCAGAGAAAGAAGTTAAAACAAATTTGAATAAGTTTGGTGCTGGGAAACTTTTGGATGTTTTTAAAAAACCAGAGAAGTTTTTTGAGAAATATGAATTTTATTCTGAGATTAAAGAGTTGAAAGAAGCCTGTGCAATGTATGGTCTAAAAATTGTTTTTTCTCCTTTTTTAGCGAGAGGACTTTCGTATTACACTGGTAGTGTTTTTGAAATTAAAGGAGAAGGAATGAAAGAGACAATTTGTGGTGGGGGGTCATATATGGTTGATAAAATTCAGGCAACAGGGATTTCTTTTAGTATTGAAAGATTGATTGCTGTAACAAATATGATTATTGATATTGACAAAACTTTAGTTGTTTCTCTTGGAAAAGATAAAGAAGCTATTAATCTTGCAAATAAACTTCGAAGACAGGGCAAAAATGTTTCGGTTTCTTTTGGAAAGCCGTCAAAGGCATTGGAGTATGCAAATTATTATAGAATTAAAAAAGTTATCTTTGTTGGTGCTCAAGAAGTTAAAACAAAAAAGTTCAAAATTAAATTTATGGAAACAGGACGGGAAGTCTTGTTAAAGAACTAAATTTTAATTTCCATTCGCCAAGAATGATTTTCTCCAGAAATTTTTTTATCAATTACTTTAAGCGATTTCTTAAACAAAGGACAATCTAAAACAAATGTTTCAAATTCTCCGCCTTCTCCTGCTGGATGAATTTTGTATTTTTCAGCAAGTTCTTTAACTTCTTCAACAAACTTTTTATCAATTTTTCTTCCGAGCCATTTTTCATCAAGAGGATATGCAAAAACTCCTGTTATTATAACTTTGAATTTATTTTTAATTAATTCTTTTAAATATTCAAGTTCATCTTTGTACCAGAGAGGATTTATGCATTCTAGTTTTAACTTGTCGCAGATTTTTTGAATCCTTGATTTTTGATATTCAGAATATAATGCACCTGTGACAACTCCTTGAATTTTAAAATCTTTTTTTGCCTTAGCAATTGCTTTTTCCAAATCAATTAATTCCTCTTCTTTTTTTCCCAAGGAATTTTGAATAATCAAAGGAATCTCCATAACTTCTGCTTGTTTTTTAACTTGTTTTACCGAAGGAGTATGAAACATGTAACTTTCTTTGTTTTTTGAAAAAATTGAAATCAAGCACACTAGTTTATGTCCTGATTTTTTTGCTAAATAAGCAGAATAAACAGAATCTTTCCCCCCTGAAAATAAAATCGCTGTTTTCATAAAGAAAATAAAGAAAATAAGTTTTTAAGATTATTCTCCCAAAGGATTTTCAAATTCTTCATTAATTTTTTGTAATCTTTGTTTTTGCTCTTCGTCAAGTTCTTTTATCTCTTCTTCTATCTCTTGTTTTAAATCTGCAAATGGGTCTGGATTATGTTTGAAATAAGTTTTTTTTAGCCAAAGATGAATCTCTTCAAAATGGCCATTTTGTTCAAGCCAGATTTTTTTTTGATTTTCCAAATGTAATATTGGAGAAAAACAAGCAATTCTTTCTTCTTTGCTTGTTCCTACAAATTCAGTAAATGAGATTTTTTTCTTTTCTTTGTCTTCTCCAAGATGACTTAATAAATTTTCATAAATTTGTTTTATTTTATCTTGGATGTTAATCTTTCTTTTTGGTAAAGAAATTCCTGTTTCCCTTAATGCGTTTTTATTAATTATTTCTTTTTTAATTCTTCTATTTTCAGTTGTTATTGCTTTGTTTAAGGAATTAATTAATTCTTTTAATGTTACTTTTTTGTAACGAGGAATCGGGCTTCGTGGAACAAGTTCTGGGATTTCTTCGTCAAGTTCAATTCTTTCTAGTATGTGTTTCTTTTTTTCTTTTTTTCCAAATAGGATTTCATCTATGCTTTTTATGTAAGTGTTTAACAAAATTTCTGATTTGATTCTCAGGAGAAGTGCGGCTGCTAAAAGGACTTTGCTTGAGACAAAGAAATCTGCTTCTTCAAGTCGTTCTATTTTTTGAAGGTATTTTTCTGTTAAGAGGGTTATGTTTATGTCCCAAGGGTCGAGCTGTTCTGTGTTGATTAAATCGTAGATTATTTCTTGCCAACCGATTTCTCTATTGAATAAAATGTCGTGTATTTGTTGCTGTTTAACTCCTACCTCTTTTTTCATAAACTATTATAAGATGTTTTGTTTTATAATTCTTTGTAGGAGAAAATTTTAGTTTGTAGTACCTAAACAAAAGAAGTAAATCAAAGATTTTCATTCGTCCGCCCAAGCGTGGTCGAACGAAACCTGGCGGTTCTTCCCTACCAAGGGACCCCCTATTTTTGGGGCTGGAATCTCCCTTCCTGTTCCGGTAAGCGATTTCTTCACGAGCCTCCGATGGAAATCGCATAAAATCTTTGTGTGTAGTGCCTATGATTAAAGCCTGTAGTGCCTAATTTTTAATGGTGTATTTTGTAGGAGTAATTTCAATTACTACTTTATACTAATTTCATCCTGTCATTTTTTAAGGGTAACATAAACGAAAGATTTAAATAGTAAATGATACTCAATATACTATCACCTCTTTTTCCCCAGGAGAGGCTTCAAGCTATCTTTTTTGACTGGCTTGAAGAATCTCCCAGGGTTATAATTAAAACTTAAAACCCTGACGCTAATATGATTATCTCAAAAAAGAGAAAATTGCGGGCTTAATAAATTATTCTTTGTAGATTAATTTGCCCATTTATAATTTAACAAAAATTATTTAATAACAATATTTATCAAATTAAAGATATTAAATAAATTGTGGTAAAGAAGAAAAAGAAAGGATTTTTAATAGGATTTATTTCATTTATAACTAGCTGACTTATTATGTTTGGAATCTATAATGTATTAAGTACTTTTGCTGAAGATATTTTAATAAAGTATGGTGTTTTCAATGTCTATTATCAATGTGCCATTATGGTATTGTGCTCAGCGTGGGCTCTTAGTTTCTTGAAAGTGGTAACAAATAGAAAGACTTTTATATACAAATCTTCATAAAAATATATGCTAGGACCATATACTGCAAATAAAGATAGAACAATTTCCTATAAAGGAAACAATATATTCAAACCCATCAAAAATGTCAATTCTATAAAAGTTCCTATCGAAGAATTTGAACAAAGAGTTAATCAATTTAATAAAGATGAAATGTGGGAATATATAGCTAAAATAAATCATAGAATAAATATTTCTTCAAATGAATATTTTGATAAATTAGGTGCACTATTTACAGCACTGCCAATGACTACAAGAATGATATCTTCTCCGGGGGCAGTTTATGGTAAAGAATCAATAGATTATACTACTGATACATGCCCTATAACATTAGACTGGTTCGACTTACCAAGAAAGGCTTTTTTGTCCGAGTCTTCACAGATATATTTAGAATTAGCATTAATACAGAAAAATATTAATAAGATGTATTCAATTTACAATTCTTTTAGAAAAGAAAAAGCAGATGCAACTCATTTATCTGAATTTCATCATATAGAATTTGAAGGAAAGGTTAGTCAAAAAGAAAATGAGGAAATTGCTTTAAATTTAATTAAGAAAATAATCTTAGATTTATTAAAAAGAGAAAGAGAGAGTTTAGCCTTTTTTCTAAATGAAAAGAAATTAATCGCACTAGAAAAACTTGCTAATGAAATTTTAGATATACCAAGAATAACATTTAGAAAAGCGTTAGAACTTCTATACAAGGAAACAGGAGATGAGAAATATAAAAAATTCACACTTAAATATTTTGGATCGTGGGAGGAAATTAAAATTACAGAGTTATTAGGGAGCATGGTTTTAATTAGAGAATTTCCACTTTTGGAAGTTCCTTTTTATCATACTATGCTTGATGGAAAAATCCCAAAAGTAGCAGATAACTCCGATATTATCTGGCCAGGATATAGAGAAACAATTGGGAGTGGTCATCGAGTTAGATCTGAAAAAGAACTTAGGGAAAAATCTGAAATATTCAATCTTCCAAAAGAAGACTATAAACCCTATCTTCAAACTCGTAAATTAAATAACTACAAAGAAACATCTGGATTTGGACTTGGATGGGAAAGAATGTTGCAGGGACTTTTAGAAATGCCTTTTATTTGGAGCGCCAACCAATTTCCAAGAGTTGATGGAACTTTAAAACCGTAAGATGGAAATAGAAAAAATAACTCCAAAGGAAATTAAAGAAATGGATTATAATCAAATAATTGGATTAATCAAAGAAACTAACAGACCTCCAGGGGGAAGAAAAACTGTTTTTGAGATAGTGAATAGAACTTGTATTGATAGAGAAAGTAAAGTATTGGAAATTGGAACAAGCACTGGATTTACTGCTATTGAATTAAGTAAACTTGTAAAATGTAAAATAACTTCTATAGATATAAATGAAATGAGTTTGAAAGAAGCTGAGCAAAGAGCAAAACAAGAGGGGTTAGATAATATTAATTTCATGGAAGCAGATGTCAATGAACTTCCATTTGATGATTCTGAATTTGATTTAATTATTGTTGGAAATGTTTTATCTTTAATGTCTAACAAAGAAAAAGCATTTAATGAGTGTAGGAGAGTTTGCAAAAAAACAGGATTTATTGCAGTAGTTCCTATGTTTTATATGGAGAATCCTTCTAAAGAATTAATTAAAAATGTTTCAGATGCAATCCAGGTAGATATTAATCCCCTCTATAAAAAAGACTGGGATGAATTTTTTAATTCTTCTGATTTAGAGATTTATTTTACTGAAGATTACAAGTTTAATTATATGGAAGATGAAGTTATAAAAAAATTTGTAGATGATATCTTGGAAAGAGAACATCTTAAAAAATTATCAAAAGATGCTTTTGAGACATTAAAAGAAGAATATCCTGATTACATGTTTTTATTTAGAGAGAATTTATCTAAGATGGGTTTTAGCATTATTTTATTATCAAATAAAATGGTTTGGGAGGATCCTGAATTATATACTTCAAAAAAAGTGGGATAATTTAAAAAATGAAAATATCCAAATTACCCTTTCAAGGATCTTTAAAAGCTCCAAAAGAAATAGAAAGAATTAGGACATCTGATTTAATAGAAGGGGATACATTCATTTCTTTTAAAAATCCTGGATTACCTTACTATAATCCTATAGGAAATATTGTCCTCGAAAAATTAAGAAGCCTAACTAATGATGCTCATACTTCTCAGGGGGTGTTAAAATTTAAAATTCCGGGATATATGAAAAGGGATGTTTTAAATGAAGGGGAAAACATAAGTAAAACTTTTGAAGAAAAATTTGTAATGCTTCCGGAACCAATGGAGAGTTATATGGTTTTAACTACTCATGAAATGGAAGTGTTAGATTGGTTAAAGAAAGACAATCTTTCTCATAAAACTCTTCCCTTAAAACTTTTTTTTAACAGAGATATTCTTCGCCCCATTAAAAATCCAAAAGGAATCTTAAAACTAAGAGAATTTGAAACCCAAATTATGTTATCTTTGAATGCTAATGAAAATCAATTTAGAGAATCTCTTGAAACTTATTCTACCCTCTCTGAAAGAATTCTTAAGAAACTACAAATTCCTTTTAAAAAATGTGCAAAAAATATTTCCCTAAGAAGGGCAGGGAATCTTGATTTTGATTTAGAATATTTTTATCCAGGTAGTGAAGGGGAAAATATCTGCACGGGGAACTCAAGGAATGAAAAAGAAAAAGCTTTTAGTTTAATGGCAGGGTATAGATATGTGCCTTTTAAGGAAATTGTAATGTACGCTTCTGTAGAGAATAAAATACACACCCCAATTATTGGAACATATGTGATGGGGTTAGAAAGACTTTTGTACTCTGCTTTTGATAATTCAAAGGATAAAAAGGGTTTTAATTTACCTGAATCAATAAGTCCTTTTGACTATTCTATTCTGACCTTTGATGAAAATTCGAAAACAATTGAAAATGCAGAAACAATATATAACCTTCTCTCTCAAAAAGGGAAAAGAGTTCTATATGATGATCGATCTAGATGTAAAAGAATTGAAAAAGCTAAATACTCAGATTTTATAGGAATTCCTTTAAAAATTATCCTCTCTAAATCAGGAATTGGTTTAGTTGAAAGAGTAAACGACTTGATTAAATCTAGATTTGAGAATATTGGCGATATAATTGATCCTATTTTAAATTATAAAAACAGGAAATAAAAATGGATCCTCAAATAAATAGGCTTTTAGAAATATTAAGTAAAGAAAGCTCAGTGATACAACCCAAATTTGACTCCGCTAAAAAAAGTATTTTGCTTGTATCTCCATCTGATTACATATCAATGATCCAAAATATGGGCTTGCAGACTTTGCATTATGTACTAAATAAAAATCAAAAAGTAAATGTTGCTAGAAGTTTTATTTCTTCTAAAAAGGAAGATAATTGTATATATTCCCTAGATTTCCAGAAGGATGCTCAAGATTATGATCTCATTGGATTTAGTATTACAAATCCTTTGCAGATAAAAGATTTTTTTAAATGGATGAGCAAGGCAAAAATACCTGTTGAAAGAGAATTAAGAACTGAACGTGATCCATTAATAGTTGCTGGTGGAATCGGGATTTCAAATCCTTTACCCTTTGAGAAGTTTATAGATGTATTTTTTATGGGTGATGCCCAAAAAGCCCTTATGGAATTTACAGATTATTATAGAAACAATAATAGAAAAACATTATTAAATAAATTTTCTAATTCAAGAGGAATTTATATTCCTGAAAAGACAACAAAGAAGTATAATCCCCTAATAGAATCTGACTCTTTAATAAAAGGAAGTTTAAATTTTAAAAATCAAGAAGCATCTTTAAGTTTAGATCGTGGATGCAAGTTTGGATGTGATTTTTGCCAGTATTTTTATAATACAGGCCGGAAATATCTTGCATTTGATCTCGGTGAGCTTAAAGAAGAGGTAGATAAATTACAAAAGTTGGGTGCTAATAAATTAAATATTTACTCTGCATCCTCTGGAAACCATCCTTATTTTAAAGAAATTATGAAGTATATACAAGAAAAAGATATTAAAATTGGATTACTAGACACTAGACTTGAGCAGTTAGATGACGAAACCCTAAAGATCTTTTCTTCTCAAGGAAGTTTGCCTTTAAACCTTGATGCGCCATCAGATAGAATAAGAAGAATAATTAAACGTTCCCCTATTAAAGATGAGGCTTTTCTAAATAAAATTAAGATTGCCAATAGTGAATATAGTATTGATAAATTTTCATTGTATTATATTATTAATTATCCTGGAGAGAATGTTGAAGACAGATCAAATATTGCAAGTTTTATTAATAAAACACTTGAAGAAAATATCTTAGTAGATCTTGTTATCTTTCCTTTATTTCCTTCTCCAAATACACCTTTGCAAAGAGCTCAAATGCAACTGCCCCACATAACAAAATCTAGAATAGAAAAAATTGCTGAACAAATAAAAATTAAAGGTGAAGAAAGGAATAAAATAGATTATGATATTGCTGGTGAACATGAATTATTCATAAATAAAGGAAGATTAAATATTCGGAGCATTCCCTTAATCCATCAATTAATTGAAGGCCTAACTCTCAGAGGAGATAGACAATCTGGACAAATTGTATATGATTTATGGAGAGAAAATCTTCTTGAGAGAGATTCTTTATATCCCAAAGCAATTAGATATCTAGATGAAAACCATCCAAAATGGAAAAAGTATTTTGATAAAATTGAAGAGGGATCAATTCCATGGGCAATGGTTGCTCCTTCCAATGTTCAAGATTATTGTGAAAAGAGATATCTTAAACTAAAAAGACAATTGAAAGCTTAGTTTTTAGTTACATATGCTTCATCTATGCTAAATTTGTTTAATGAAGAATTAAGAATAATTTCTGCTCCAAGAGGTATCGTTATTTGAGGATCTGTATGCCCTATATCTATACCAAATAAAATAGGAAAATTATAATCTTTCGTATTATCAAGAATTATTTCTTTAAATTTTTTAACTTCTTCTTCAGACTGGCCAAAGGGTCTGCCAACTATTAAACCTTTTATTTGTCCAAAAATTCCTGAAATATCAAGATCTCCTAATTGGGCATCGACTTCCGCTAATGATTCTCCTTTTGTAAAATCATCTCCTTCAGGAGTTTCTATAAATAAAATTTTATCTTGATGACTTGGCCAATATTCTGTTCCAATCAAATGAATCAAAGAATGAAGGCACCCCCCAATTATTTTTCCTTTTGCTTGCCCTTTTTTTATCCATTCAAATCCAGAGTTTTCTTTTAATTTTCTCGGTCTTTCTAAATCTTTTTTTGCAAACCAATCTAAAACTTCATCTGTCCATTTTTTAGAAGATTTAATTTCTCCTATCCCCCTTTCTTTTACTGCTTTGTTAAAATACTCTATGGTATAATCTAATGGTTTTGGATGTTCTCCGAACTGAGTCATCATGCAGGGCCCATAAAAAGTTGATAATCCTGTTTTTTTTAAGATTGCATAATGAAGAACACTTATATCTGAATAACCACATAAGATTTTAGGATTTTGTTTAATCTTTTCAAAGTCTAAATATTTTAAAGTTTTATTCGATGTGTTTCCTCCTATTGAACATATAATTACATTTACTTCTTTATCTAAAAATGCGTTCATTATATCTTTAGCTCTTTCTTCTGCAGATGCTGATTCCCAACCATTGTTTTTTCTTGTGCAAGAAAATTCTTTTATTTTGTATCCTTGTTCTTCTAAAAATTTGATTGCATTATCCAACCTATGTGGGACTAATGCTGCTAAGCCTCCGGAAGGAGAGATTACTCCGATGGTATCTCCTTTTTTCAATAAGGGTGGATTGATATATTCCATTATTGAAGATAACAAAAGGTATTTATAAGTTTTTTTGCCTATGATATTAAGATATAATTTCCGCACCCAAGAAGTAGCAACTCCATTTTAAAAAGGGATTATACAGGTATATTCTAAGATAAATAAAAGGGCGTTAAACAAATACAAACCGCTCGGCGTGTGCGTTAGGGTTTTAAGTAATATTTTTAAAACTCCCAGGGTTATAATCACCTTTTTGATTTGTGTGATTATAACGCATGACGCTTGCGCGTCAAATATAAAATTGCAAAACAATTTTGCATGAAGGTATCTGTAGTTTCATAACAAATCATAATCTTAAACTAAAAGAGCGGGCTTATTAACATTGAATGTTGCCCAATTATTATTATTATTTTTCTTCAACTTTCTTTTCTTCTGGCTTTTTGTCTTCTTTAGAAGTAAATTCAGAATAATGGCATTTACCACAATAAACTCTGTCTTTTGCTTTTAATAAAAATATTCCAGGACCACATCGCGGACAATTTCTTTCTCTTATTATTTTGTCCCCGTCAATTTTATATTTTGTATATTTTTTGCTAGTTGCCTTGTTCTTGTGTGGCTTTTTTCCTGTTTTTGCTTTTGATCCTTTTTTCTTTGCGATTTTAATTTACCTCTTTAGATTTTTCTTTAATTTCTGTAGCTTCAATAACTTCTTCCTTAGCTTCTTGCTTTGCAATTTCATTAGAAACTTCTTGTTCTTTTTCAAGAGGATCTTCAGCAGGAGATTCAGTTTTTTTATCTTCAGTATCTTGAGGCACACTAGGTGTTAAAGGTTCAGGTTTTTTTTCTCGTTCTGCTTCTTTTTTTGAAAAGATTTCAATTTTATTTTTTTCTTCTTCAGAAGGATAAATATTTGCAGAGATTGTAAAAACTTTTGTTCCAAATTTTCCTGAGATTTTTTTCACTCTAATGTTCTCTGGTTGAGTTGAGAATTTTTCAGAAATTAATTTTTTTGCTTCTTTATGACTTGGTGTAATCTCTGATTCAACATTTATTTGAATCTCTTTTCTATTGAATAGTTTATTCTCTTTTTCAATTATATCGTTAGTTCCTTTCATAGAATTACCTCACTTTGATTGCAAAGTTTCCTTTTTCTTTAATATTTAATTTTTGTGCTATTTCTGATTTTTCAGGATTTACAACAACAACTCTTCCTTTGAATCCTTCGGTTGATTCTTTAGATTCGCATCTGGGGCATTTTTCTCCTTCATAAATTTTTTTGCAGATTTTACATGCTTTTGCTTTTGCCATTATTTTTTCTTTCCTTTAACTGCTTTCTCTTCTATTTTTACAGCTTTTGCAGTAGCTTTTTCTTTTTTAATTTGGTCTTCTTTAATCCAATCTAATTTTCCTAGACCAGGTTGTCTCATTGTAAGTCCTATTTTTGGGCCCTCTCCTTTGTGGCTGATTGCTACAATTCTTGCCATGCATAAGTCTCCTTGTTTTAAATTTCTTTTTGTTGCTTTTCCAAGCAGTGAATTTGTTTTGCTGAAACTTACATAATCATCCATTGTCTGGCTGATGTGGATCATCCCTCTCATTACTCCCATATCTATAAATGCTCCAAAATTTGTAATCTCTGAAATTGTTCCATAGACAATTTCTTGTAATTCTGGTTTCCAGACAAGCAGTTTAAATTTTGAATTATAATATGCTGCTCCATCGCCTGGGATGATTACTCCTTCTCCAACATTTAAAACACTTATAACTGAAACGGCTTTTCCTAATTCCTTGTCGTAATAATCTGCGTAAGTTTCTCGAAGCTGGTTTTCAACGGCCTCTTGAGTAGGCAAACCAAATAACTTTGGCTCTACTCTTATATAATCTTCGACTTCAACTAGATAAAACATTTTATAAAAATTAGAATAGAAATTGGTTTTTAAAGATTTCCTTAGAGGTTAAATAACTTCTAACTTCTTTTTTCCTCTAATTATTAATTTATAGTTCTTAGTTTTGTTTTTTATTTCCTTATCTAAAGTTGCTACAATAGATTTTGGATTTTCTTTTGCAAATTTAATAATTAAATTATCTACGTTCCCTTTTCCTAAATCGATTTTCTTGAATTTGTTTTTTTCAAGAATTTTTAATGCTAATCCAGAATTTGGATTTTTTAGATTTTTAATTTCATTAATTACCTGTTCTGGAATTAAGATTTGGGTTCCCACTAGTTCTTCAAAAAAATCAATTTTTTGTTTTATGCAAGTTAAGATGAATGACGTGTCTAAAATTATTTGTTTCATTTTTCTTTTAAAGCCATCTCAACTAATTTAATTGCGCCTTCTTTTGATTTTGCTCCTGCAATGAAAAGGTCTTTATGACAGAACATAGCATCCTTAACTCCTGTTACTTTCACTAAATCTTTTCCATCTAAACCAGCCCACTTTTTTGGAAAGGGTTTTCGACTTCTAAAACTATTTGTACTAATTTTAACCGCCCAAACAATATAATCTCCTCCTAAATTTTCTTCAATAACATATTTTAAATTAGTGTTTTCAATTACATATGTATGAAAAGGGATATTTTTTCCTAAGATAAGGTAATCTTTATCTGATTTTGATATTATTTCTTTAATGATTTTTTCTGCTTTTTCAATTGAATTAGCAGATCTAATCTCTCTAAAGAGTAAGTTAGTTGCAAATTTAACTGCTTTTTCAAATGCTTTGTCGTATTCAGGATTTATCTCTTGCCAGTTTGGTTTAAATGAAAGAATGACTTGTCTAATACAATAATCTGGGATAATTTCTTTTTGGGTTATAGATACCCCGCAATCTATTGCATCAATTGGTTGCATTAATTTTTCATCAATATAATCAAATGCTTTTTTTGAATTTGTTAGTTTTTCTCCAAAATGTTTCCATATTAGGCCCGCTGAAGCATAGGGGATTTTATTTTTTCTTATTTCACAGAATTCTTTTTGATGATGATCAAATTTACCTGAATCAGGGTGATATATTTTACCTATATCAACTTTAAAATCTGCCTTACAAAATTCTTTAGAATCTCTTGACCTTATTATTTTAATTTCTGGATAAATCAACTTTAAAATTGCTACTGCAAAAACATCATCTGTATGGAATATTCCATCATGTGTTGCTATTGTTTTCATATTTATTAAAGAATATCAAGGTTTAAATAATCTTTTTTCTTTTGGTTTTTATGGAAGATGGTGAAAATATTATCAGGATTCTTGAAGAAACAAAGATTGCGCTTAAAAAAAAAGATACTTTGAAACTTAAACAATTGAGTGATCAGACGAACAATACAGCTTCGCTGACACAGGATTCAGACAACATTGCTGTTGCGGTGATTGTTTATTCCTTGGGAAAAATTTTGGAAAGAGGATATGATGGGGATGGTTTGATCGTGAAAAAAATTGATGAAGTTATTAGGAATATTAAAAAAGGTGGAAATTTATTGAGCAATAGTTTAAAGCAGTTGCGTGCGGAAATTGAGATGATTTCTCCTGGGATGAAAAAATATATTCAAGAAGTTTTTAGGAAGGCGAGCATTAACAAGGCGTCGAAGATTTACGGGCATGGTGTTTCAATGGAGAACACTGCGAAACTTTTAGGGATTACAGTTTGGGAACTTGCGAATTATGCAGGACAGACAGGAATTTCAGATGCTCCTGAAAGTAAAACTTTAGGTGTTAGTGAGAGAATTAAATTAGTTGAGGGAATTTTTGGATAAGATGGGAACATCAAACAAATTTCTTGAAATTTGTAAAAAATGTAAAGCCAAATGTTGTAAAGCATGTGGGCCTACATTTGATAAAGAAGGGGTAGAAAGAATTTTAAGAGAAGGTTATGGAAATTATTTTGTTGAAGTTAAAAAAGGCTTTTATGAATTAAAAACTAAGCGAGGAGTTTGTCCATATTTAAAAAAAGATAATTCTTGCGAACTCCAAAAAATTAAGCCACTTCCATGTTTATGTTGGCCAGTTTATGCTAGATTCAATAAAGGGAAGAAAGAATATATAATCTGGGATTGTCCTCTAACAAAACATCTTTCAGATAGGCAAATAGAAAAATGCAAAAAAGAAGCAAGTAAAATTCCTGATGAAATAATTAAGGTTTCTTGGGATATGTCTACATTACCAAAATCTCAAAGAAAATTGATTTTAAAGAGACTCAAACAATTTAAAATGAAGGTGTTAAAATGACTCAACAAAAAGCAATAATCTTTGACGCAAGCACATTAATTAGTCTTGCTATGAATGGGCTTTTGAGCACATTAGAAGAATTGAAAAAAGTTTTCAATGGAAGTTTTTTGATTACACCAGATGTTAAAAAAGAAGTTATTGATAAACCTCTGACAATAACACGATTTAAATTAGAGGCATTGAGAGTCAAACATCTTTTAGATAAAGGAGTTCTTGAACTTTCAAACGAGAAAGGGATTCAAAAAAGGACACAAGATATTTTAGATATGGCTAATAGTTCTTTTGAAGGAAAAGGCAAGGACATTAAATTGGTTAGTGCTGGGGAAATTTCTTGTTTGGCTTTAAGTGAGATTCTTTCTAAAAAAAAGATTTTAAATGTAGTTGCTATTGATGAACGGACAACTCGGATGTTTGTTGAAAGCCCAGATAAACTAAAAGATTTTTTAGAGAGAAAAATGCACATTAAGATAACTTCTGGTACAGCACCGCCTGGTGTACCCCCAAAGGGCACGAGAACCTCTTCGAGGCCCCAAAATACTTCATTACGGGGTAATAACTTTGAGATTTTTAAAAATTTTAAAATAATTCGTTCTGCAGAATTGGTTTATATTGCACACAAGAAAAAACTTGTTAAAATTGGGAATGGGCAATTGTTAGATGCTTTGCTTTGGGCTGTTAAGTTTAAGGGGTGTTCTATCTCTAATGAAGAAATAAAAGAGATAAAAAAGTTAGGATGAGAGATTTTTTGATATTAAAAACAAAATATTGGAAAGTTCTTCTAAATACTATCGACCAACATTATCTTGGAAGAAGTGTTTTAAAATTAAAAAGAACTTGTAGAAAATTATCGGGATTAACAAAAGACGAATTTTATGAATTACAAAAAATAATTCTCAAAATGGAAAATTCTCTCAAAAAATCATTTGGGACTACAATGTTTAATTGGGTTTGTTTAATGAATGATGCATATAAATCTAAAAATCCTAAACCCCAAGTACATTTTCATCTTATTCCTAGATATAAAAACAAAGTGGAATTTGCTGGAAAAAGATTTGTTGATAAAAAATTTGCTCATAATTATAAAACAAAATATACTAAAAAAGTTTCAGAAAAAACTTTAGAAAAAATTCAAAATAAAATTAAAGATAATTTATAATTGCATAAACTTAAAAATTAAATATTTCTTGTATAATTAAGGGTGCGTCGTATACTGGTAGTATATCTGCCTCCAGAGCAGAGGAAGGGGGTTCGATTCCCTCCGTGCCCATCGGGATCTCACCC
>CAZRAT010000004.1:29836-42999 GCA_964598185.1 Candidatus Woesearchaeota archaeon
CAAGGGGTTTCCCAAGGGATGACTCAGGAAGAGCCGCGATTCCCTCCGTGCCCATCGGGATCTCACCCCAAGGGGTTTCCCAAGGGATGACTCAGGAAGAGCCGCGATTCCCTCCGTGCCCATAAAAGATGTCTGAAAAAATTTTAATCCAACATAGAGAATTGAAACCATTTATAGAAATTAAAAGAGGAAATAAAAAAATGGAAATTCGTCTTTATGATGAGAAACGGCAAAAAATAAAATTAGGACAAAAAATTAAGTTAATTCATAGTGAAAATGAAAAAGAATTTTTAATTGTAAAAGTTCTTGGGCTTTCAAGATTTATAAATTTTGAAAAGTTATTTGAATTTTTCGGAGAGAAGATAAAAGATTATGAAAAAGAAATTCTTCAAAGAGTTTATTCAAAAAAGGAAGAGAAAAAATTTGGAGTTTTAGTTATTCATTTTGAATTGCTTAAATTTAAATAATCTCTATCTTTCTTAAATTAAAAGATGGTGGAGCAAATACAAGATTTCCACTACCACTTTTTAACAAGTTAAAAAATGGTAAACGCAGCATTAATTGCAATTATAGGTATTTTGTTTCTTATTGGAAATTATTTTCTTTACGGCAGATATATTGAGAAAAAGATTAAGCCAACTAATAAGAAGACGCCTGCGGTTTTGAACAAGGGGAAAATTGACTATTATCCTTCGAACAAGTTTTTTCTTTTTGGGCATCATTTTGCGTCGATTGCAGGGGCAGGCCCTATTATTGGTCCTATTCTGGCTGTGAGTTATTTTGGTTGGGCAATTACTGCGTTGTGGATTATTATTGGGACGGTTTTTATCGGGGCTGTTCATGATTATTTGTCGTTGATGATTTCTGTCAGGAACAAGGCAAAAGGAATTTCCAAGATTACAGAAAAGTCCTTGAGCAATAAAGCAGGGAAGATTTTCGCGCTTATGATTTGGATAACTTTGACAATGATTATTTCAGTGTTTTCGGTTTCTGCTGCAGAGAGTATTATTAATCAACCAATGTTGGTGATTCCTGTTTTGGCAATTAGTATTATTGCGTTTGTTTTGGGATTATCTGTTTACAAATTCAAAACTAACCCTTGGGTTTCAAGTCTTGTTGCTCTTGTTGCGGCTTTCTTTTTTATGTACATCGGATATCTTTTTCCAGTTTCTTTACCTTTTTCAGAATCTATTTCTAAATTTATTTGGATTACAATTCTTATTATTTATGGTGGGGTTGCTTCGTTGGTTCCTGTTTGGATGTTTTTGCAACCTCGTGATTACCTCTCGTCAATTCAGTTAATCTTGTTTTTGTTTCTTGGATTTATTTCTCTCTTGATTGTGCGCCCTGTAATTAATGCTCCGATGTATATTTCAGGGAACTTGCCTTTGTGGCCTATACTTTTTATTACAGTTGCGTGCGGTGCGGTTTCAGGGTTTCATTCTCTTGTTGCTTCAGGCACTACTTCTAAGCAATTAGCAAAAGAGAAACACGGAAAATTTATTGGTTTTGGAGGGATGGTTGCCGAGGGCATTTTGGCACTTTTAGTTGTGTTGTTTGTTGCGAGTTTGAATTGGGATACAGGACATCTTAACTTTTTAGGTTCTCTTGACCAAGGATGGGTAATTGCATTTGGTAACGGGTTTGGAAGCATTGTTTCAAAAATTGGTCTGCCATTTTTATCGTTTGGTTTAGCCAGCTTGATTGGAGCGTTTTTAGTAAATCAATTTATCTTAACTTCATTAGATACTTCAACTAGAATTAGTAGGATGTTAATTACAGAAAATATTAAACATAAAATTTGCCAGAATAAATTGGTGGCTGTGATTATCGCAATTGTTCCGGCTTATGTCCTTGCTGTGACAAATTCTTATTCAAATTTATGGAGGATGTTTGGAACATCTAATCAGTTAATTGCGGCGATTGGGTTGATTACAATTAGTGCGTATTTTGTGCAGAAAAAACAAAGTGTGAAGTTCTTGGTTATTCCAACAATCTTTATGATGCTAACGACAATTTCTGCTTTATTTTATAGTTTGTTTAACAAAACAGGTTTTATCAGCGAGGGTAATTGGGTTTTGAGTATTTTTGCAGGAGCATTAGTTGTTCTTGCTTTAATAATTAGTTGGGAAGGTTGGCAAACAATAAGAAAGAGGAAGATTTAAATAACCATATGAATATATTTTCATATGAATAATTCAACATATCATATATTTTTTAATAATTTATCTAATCCTCTTAGAATAAAAATTATAACTTCTTTGAAAGATAAAGAAAAAAATGTTACTGAAATTTCTAAAGAACTTAAAGTTGAGCAGAGCAAGATTTCACATGCTTTGAGTAATTTGAAAAGTTGTAGAATTGTGGAAGTAAAGCGAAAAGGAAAAGAAAGAATTTATTTTTTGAATAAAAAAACAATTGTTCCAATGTTGAAGTTGATTGATAAACATGCAAAGAGTTTTTGTGATTGTAGAAATTGTACGCGGGAGTGTGGGCGATGAGATCTATTTATCTTGACAACGCAGCGACAACAAAAGTTGATGAAAAAGTTGTGAAATCTATGTTGCCTTATTTTACAGAAAAATATGGGAATGCTTCTTCAACACATTTGATGGGGGAAGAGGCGAGGAGAACAATTGAAGAATCAAGAGTTATGATTGCTAAATCAATTGGTGCAAAATACAAAGAAATTATTTTTACTGGGAGCGGGACAGAAGCGAATAATCTTGTTGTAAAGGGTTTATTTTTTCAGAATTATCCTGAGAAGAACCACATTATTATTTTAAAGGCAGAGCATGATTGTGTTTATAATGCATCTAAGTGGTTAGAGACGCAGGGTGCTGATGTGACTTACCTTGATGTTGACAAGGACGGGTTTGTAAATTTGGAAAATGTTGAGGGCGCAATTACAGACAAGACCATTGTTGTTTCAATTATTCATGGGAATAATGAAATAGGAACTGTTCAGGATTTGGGAATGATTGGGAAGATTTGCAGAGATAAGGGTGTTTTGTTTCATACAGATGCTTGTCAGAGTTACACGAAAGTTGCTATTGATGTGAGGAAGCAGAATCTTGATTTTGTCACATTAAACTCCCATAAAATTCACGGGCCAAAAGGTGTTGCGGCTTTGTACATTCGTGAAGGCGTGAAGATTGTTCCATTGCTTCATGGTGGAGAGCAGGAGTTTAAGTTAAGAAGTTCAACAGAGAATGTTCCTGGGATTGTTGGTTTTGCAAAAGCAGTTAATATTGCAAAAGACAAAGATGTTAAGAAGATGACTGAGTTAAGGGACAAGTTGATTGACGGGCTTTTGAAAATTGAGAACGTGAAATTAAATGGGCCTCGGGAGAACCGGCTTTGTAATAATGTTAATGTTTCATTTAATAATATTGAGGGAGAGGCAATTGGTAGTTTTTTGAATGCAAAAGGGATTTTTGGGTCAACTGGTTCTGCGTGTTCTTCAAAATCCTTGGAGCCGAGCCATGTTTTGCTTGCAATTGGCTTGACACCTTTAGAAGCAAACAGTTCAATTAGATTAAGTTTGAGCAAATACACAACAGAAGAAGAAATAGATTATGTTTTAGAAGAATTAAAAGACATTGTGGGAAAGTTGCGGAGGATAAGTCCTTTAAAATGAAAATCATAAAGGAAACAATTATGTCTGAAATTTTGCAGAAGAATTCTGAGAAGGCGGAGATTTTGTTTGAAGCAGGAATGCATTGTCTTGGTTGTCCAATGGCTCAGCAGGAAAGTCTGGAGCAAGGTTGTCTGGCACATGGAATGAGTAAAAAAGAAATTGAAGAATTAATTAAGGAGTTGAATAAATGAACACAACTCAATTGAAATCTCAAATCAAGAAGATAGCAAAGGAATTTAATCTTAAGTATAATCCAGATTGGTTTGGCTATATGTGGATCTCAGTTAGACATGAAATTTTAACTGAATATATTGGAATATGTCCAGATCCGATTTATCAAAAATATGGAAAAACTCCTGAACAAAGAATAAAAAATATTTATGAATTTGTTAATTCAAAAGATTTTAAGGATTGTTTGAAAAGATATGGTGGGCAAGTTGCAGAGAAAAGTGAATTGAAAAAAGAGGAGAAATGGATTAAAAAAATTAAGAATCAAGAATTAAAAAATGATTTATTAAAATTTTATAAAAAATTAAATAAACAATTTGGTAAAACTAAATCTTTGGCCATCCTTACAATTCCAAAAAATAAAAAAGAAAGAGATTGGCAAATGAAATTTTGCTTAAGACATGAGTGGATACATATTTTATTACTTAAGAATAAAATTTATTTTCAAAATATAAATCAAAAGTACTGGCCTTATGATGAAGGAATAAATGAATACTTTGGAACTTATTTAGATGGAACATTGAATAAACTTGAAAAATTCAGAGATAAAGAAACATATTCAATGGAAAAGAAAAATTGGATATATGCAATAAAGTTTAGAGAATTGTTAAAAAATAAAATTACTCCAAAACAAAAAAAGGAAACAATCCTCAAATTAATTAAGAGGTTGAATAAATGAACCGAGTATATTCAAAATGCGTAATGCAGAATTTTTTTCATCCGAAGAACATAGGGGAAATGAAAAATCCTGACGGGGTTGGGAAAGTTGGGAACCCTGTTTGTGGAGACATTATGCAGGTTTATATTAAAGTTAAAGACGATAAAATTAAAGACATTAAGTTCAAGACTTTTGGATGTGCTGCGGCGATTGCGACTTCTTCGATGATTACACAACTTGCAAAAGGAAAAACATTAAAACAAGCAAAAAAGATTACAAGCAAAGATGTTGCAAAATCATTGAAAGGTTTGCCGCCGATAAAAATGCATTGTTCAAATCTTGCGAGTGATGCTTTAAAGATGGCTATTGAGGATTATAGGAAAAATGATTGAAAAACAAATTAAACAAACTCTTAAAGAAATTAAACTTAAGAAATCAGAACGAATCCTCGTGGCATTGTCTGGTGGAAAGGACTCTACTACAACTGCTTATTTTCTAAAAAAGTTTGGATACAATATTGAAGGAATTCATCTTGATTTGAAAATTGGAAAATATAGTGATGAATGTTTGAAAGTGGTGGAAGAACTCTGCAAACAGCTTGATATTAAATTGCATATTTATGATATTAAAAAAGAAATGGGTGCAGGAATGTGTTACCTTCGTTCGGCTGTTCAGCAAAAAAAAGGGAAACTGAAAAATTGTGCGATTTGCGGGGTTTTGAAAAAGTGGATTTTAAATCGTGAAGCAAGAAAATTAAAAGTAGACAAAATCGCGACAGGACATAATCTCGACGACGAGGCGCAAACTTGTTTGATGAATGTTTTGAAAGGAAGCCCTAAACTTAGTTTTAGTTCTGGACCAATTACGAAAAATATTTCTGATAAGAAATTTGTTCCAAGAATAAAACCTTTATTTTATGTTGCAGAGGACAAAATTAGAAAATTTACAAAACAAAAAAAACTTCCGGTTGTCTATGACAAGTGTCCTTGCGCTTTTGATTCTTATAGGATTCAAGTTAGAAAATTCTTAAACACTTTATCTGAAAAAGACAAGAAAAATATTCTTAAAAATTTTAAAAAAACCTTTATGCCCAAAAGGAATGACTCTAAAAAAGAATTGGAGAAAATACAATATTGCGAAGTTTGTGGGGAGCCTTCAAGGAAAAACATCTGTAAAAAATGTGAACTTTTGAGTGACTACTGAATTTTTGGACAACAATCTTTAAATATGAGAATTCAGATATTTGATTATTAAAATGGGTGGAGAAAAAAGTTTAGGAATTGAAAGATATTTTTCTCAATTTGGAGACCCATATAAAGATCCAGATAATGTAATGAATTATTCTGAAAGAAAAGCTACAATAATTAATGATGAAGGAAAAGTGGTAGAAGAAATAGAAAAAGTAATATTCCCTGGTTTTTGGTCACAAAATTCTGCTAATACTGTTGCAACAAAATATTTTAGAAGAACAGATGTTCCAAAAACAGAAAGAGAAATTGACATAAGGCAATTAACAGGGAGGGTGGCAAAAACAATTTCAAAGTGGGGGATAGAACAAAATTATTTTGATGTAAAAGATGCTAAGAAACTTGAACAGGAAATAGTTGCGCTTACAGTTGGACAATACGGATCTTTTAACTCGCCTGTATGGTTTAATCTTGGATTAGATAGATATGGAATTTTTAAAAAAGACGAAAACAATTTTTATATGAAAGAGGATAAAATAATAAAAACAAAAAATTATTTTGAAAATCCACAGATTTCTGCTTGTTTTATCTCTTCTCCAACAGATAGTATAGAAGATATGATTTATGTTGGAGCAGTTATTAGTTCTAAGGTATTCAAAGGAGGTTCGGGTATTGGTGGTGATTGGTCTGCAATAAGATCTGCCGGAGAACCTGTTTCTGGAGGGGGTGTTGCTTCTGGAGCAAAAAGATTTATGGATGTACAAGATACTAGTGGCAGAGTAATTAAGTCTGGAGGTAAAACTAGAAGGGCAGCAACAATGCAAAGCATTTCGATGTGGCATCTAGATGCGATAGAGATATGGATAGATAAATATAAAGAAGAAAGAAAAGGAGAAATGTTGGTTAAAAGTGGTTCTTCAAATAGGTGGGAAAGCCATACTTTCCAGGATTTAAGGTCGCAAAATGTTAATATTTCAACAAGAATAGATGATGAGTTTTGGGAAGCTTATGAAAAAGATGGAGTTTATTCTCTTCGAAGAGTGGTTGACAAAAAAGTCACTAAGGAAATCCGTGCTAGAGAACTTTTAGAAATGATGTCTTTTGCAACACACGGTTGTGGTGATCCTGGGGTTCAAAACCACACAACAATAAATAAATGGCATACTTGTAAAAATTCTGGAGAGATATGGGCCTCAAATCCTTGTTCAGAGTATATGTTCTTAAATGATTCTGCTTGTAATTTGGCTTCATTGAATCTTATGAGATTTAGAGGAACAAATGGTGAATTTGATATTAATTCTTTTTGTCAGGCAGTTGATCTCTTTGTAACATCACAAGATATTATGGTTTCCAAGGCGTCATATCCTACAAAAGAAATAACAAAAAATAGCGATTCATTTAGACCAATAGGGTTAGGTTATGCGAATCTAGGAGCATATATAATGTCCTTAGGTTTAGATTATGATTCTGAAGAAGCAAGAAATTTTTCCTCAGCAGTAACCTCACTAATGACTGCAGAAGCATATCTTCATTCTACTAAATTAGCAGAAAAATTAGGTCCATTTAAGGAGTTTGAAAAAAACAAAGAGCCAATGTTAGAAGTAATAAATATGCATAAGAAAGCGTCTAAAAAGATTCCATCTAAAGAAAGTTTAGAAAATTTGGTTCAAACTGCTAATAAAAAATGGGAAGAAGTTTATGAAAGGGGAGGAAAATATGGATTTAGAAATGCCCAAGTAACACTTTTGGCTCCAACAGGAACAATAGGAATTATGATGGATTGTGATACAACAGGAGGGGAACCAGTATTTGCATTAAAAACTTACAAAGAATTATCTGGTGGAGGTTCGATGATGATTGTTAATAAAACAGTATCTTTGGCATTAGAATCTTTAGGGTATGAACAAGAAAATATCTCGAATATAGTTAAATATATAGATGAAAATGAAACTATTGAAGGATGTAGTGATTTAAAAAAAGAAGACCTTAAAATATTTGATTGTGCTATAAGTGCTGGAGAGGGGAAAAGAGTAATTTCTCCGATGGGACATATTAAAATGTTAGGAGCAATCCAACCTTTTGTTTCAGGAGCAATATCTAAAACAGTTAATTGTGCAGAAAATACAAGTGTAAAGGAAATTGAAGAAATGTTTTATCAAGGATGGAAACTTGGATTAAAATCAATTTCAATTTACAGAGATGGTAGTAAAGTTTCCCAACCATTGAAAACAAAAAAATATGGAAAATTTGGAGTATTGGGAAGAGGGGAAAGAGAATCCTTGCCCCCTATAAGAGAAGGGATAACGCAAAAAGTAAAAGTAGGACATATTCCTTTGTTTATTAGAACCGGTGAATATAAAGATGGGCGACTAGGAGAAGTTTTTATAGATTCTCTTCAAAGAGGAAGTGAAATAAATAGATTATTGAATGAAAATGCTATCCAGTTTTCTGAGAAATTACAATATGGTGTTCCTTTAAAGACAGCATTGGAAATTTTCAGTAAAGCAGGGCAATCACAAATTTCTGGAATTACAGACCACCCATTTATAAAAATAACAAATGGTATTGAAGGTTTTTTATATGATTGGATTAGGGCCCATTATCTTGGAGACATATCCCTTCTTAGAGGAGATGATGGAACATTTAGAAAGCCAGAGATGAGACCCTTGCCACAGGAATTGAGAGTTTATCAACAAGTTCCAGATCTTCACTTGCTTCCAACTGTAGTAGGAAGAAAATTTTATCCTGGTGTTCCAAGCCTTGAAGAAACAATAAATAGGATTTCCAAGACAAATTATTGGGAAGACAAAGAAGAAGGATTGGATACAAGAAATACTATAGAAAAAATAAAAAAAACAAGAACCTGGAAAGGAAAAGACAATGGAATAGAATCAGGCACAATGACAGGAAGTGTTTGTGAAATATGTGGGAATATGATGATTAGCGACGGAAGTTGTCTTAAGTGTCTTCATTGCAAAACATCAACAGGTGGATGTGGTGGGGGATAAGAAGTATATTTCAAATCACAATTATCTTTATAAAATAAAATGATCTTTAGTTAAAATCAAACGAGGCTAAAATGAAACTATCGCCACTTAGAGTTTTAGAATTAAATGAAAAATATAATCTAATTGAAAATCTTTCTAAAGGACAATTGGAAAATCCTGAGGGAGTTGAACTTGAGTTAAGAGTCGGAAGAGTTGAGAAGATTGCAGGAGATAGTTTTTTAGGCGTTGAAAATAGAAGTTCTGCAGAAACAGAACTCATTGGAGATATTGATACTGATGGTAATAAAAAAATAGTTATGAATCCAGGGGATTATTTTCTTGTTAAAACAATTGAAAAAATTAATTGCCCTTCTGATAAAATTAAATATGATCAAAATTTTGTAGAGGGATATATTATACCAGATATACATCCAAGAGTTTCCTTGCAAAAAGCAGGAGTTAGTCTTGATTGTTCAACAACTAACCCAGGTTATTCAGGACAGCTTGTTTTTGGATTATGCAATAACAGCAGATATAATTTTGATTTTGAATTGGGTGCTAGGATGTTTAAGATTTATTGGGAACCAGTTCTTGGAGAAATAAAAAGAACCTATGAAGGACAGCATCAAGGCGGAAGAATGACAAGCCAAGGAAAAACAGAGAGGCAAATTTAATGGTATTTGAATATCAAAATCAAAAATTTTTAACAGATAATGATTTAAAAATAAGTTATCTTGGAAGATTTCCTGAAATTCTAATAGAGAATCCAGAACTTCTTGAATTATTTCAAAAAGAATATGGAAGAAATTTTTTAGGAGGAGATGAAATTATTTCATTTAGACAAGCACTTGTTTCAAGAGGTATGGATTTTAGAAAATTAGAAAATGAAATTTTAGAAACCGCCATTAAGACAGGGAAACCAATAAGTGAAATTGTTTTTAATAAAACTACCACAGGAATTGGAAGTGGACATTCTATGGGAGGGCTTTCAGGAGTTGTTTTGGGATTGAATGGAACAAAAATGATTGATTCTGGTTTAACAGGGTTGGTCTCTTCAAGATCTTTAGTTACTAGTGGAAGAAGAAGAGATATAAAAGTAGAAGATATTGTAGTTCCAGAAAGTATTGCAAAAAGAAAAGAACTTCTTAATGAATATTTAGAAATTTCAAGGGATGCGTTTAAAGAAAGTAATGATTTTAAAGAAAGATTTGGGAAATCCCAAGGTATTGAAACTTTCAACAAAGCTCTGCCTTATAATAATCCTGCTGATTTATTTATAGTTCTTCCATTGGACACTATGGCAACATTAGCTTTTGAAGTTAAGCAGGACAAATTAAATCCTAATGGGCCTTTTTTACCGAGAGAGATTTATACTCTTGTTGAAAAATTTCCTGAAATTGCAGAAGAAAATGGAATCGGAACCATGTATAAACAAAGAATACAAGTTCCAAGAGATACTTATTTTCATTACAATGTTTTCAAGGACCCTGATTTTCCAAATTATCCTTTAGAATTAATGGAAGAATTTGGTTTGTCTTTAAAACCAAAATTAGTAGATTCTTATTTTAATTTAACAAAAGGTTTTATGAAAGGTTTAGATGGGCTCAAAAAAACATTTGACAAAACAAAGAAAATAAAAAATCCTGAAGAACTTTCAGAAGCATCTATTAAATGTATGTTAGATACAAGGGAATTTGTAGGAGAATATAATGAAACAGCGAGGCTCACAATTCTTGATACTCTTTCATTTAGAGTTTGGTCTGAACAAAAAAGGCACGCAACATTAAGACAAAATGTTGAATCAATTTATTCTGCCACTAAAAGGGCTTCTGAAAAAATAAAAGAGTTTTGGCCACAAATAGAAACAGCCTATACAACAAAAAAGGGCTATGAAAATTTACCTGTGGATAAATTGGAACAAATAATGGTAATTGATGAAAAAATAAAAAGAAACCCAGAATTATTAGTTCCCTATGTTTATCATGCAGGGAGGCAATTAATGTTTTTTGATAAATTAGTGGACGAGGGTGTTCCGATAAGAGATGCGGCATATATGATTCCTAGGAATACACGAGTAACAACTTTAGAAAATTATGACCTTGCGAATTTGATTGACTTGGAGTTGCCATTAAGGTTGTGTAAAGAATGTGAACCAGAAAGATATGAAACTTCTTGGAAAAAAAGAAAAGTAATTGCCGAGGCTATCCCAGAATTGAAACCATTTCTTCAACCAAAATGTGGTGTTGGTTATTGCACCGAGGGGAATTTTTGTGGGCATATAGAATCTCTAAGAGAATATGATGATGTTCTTCACAAGAAAACAAAAGAAGTTATGCTAAGAAAAGCAGGTTGTGAATAATTTTATAAAATTATTTATTTCTTTCTTCTCTAACCTTTTTAATTACTTCTAAATATTTTAAACCTTCTTCTAATGTTTTATGAAGTGTGTCAATATTAGAATTTACATCTAAATTATATTGTTGGTATTCTGCACCATATCTTAAATCAGGAATTGTTGCAGCTATTCTAATTGGATTTAATAAATTTAAAACTGCACTTTCTTTTTTTCTATACCATGAATCAAAAGCAATACCATCCATCTCCAATATCTTTTCAACATCAGAACGAATTTGCCTTTCAGGACCCCTATAAGCAACACTTTTTCCAGTTTCCCCCTTTATTCTTTTTCTTTCTTCTCTTGAGGGTTTTTCATCTTTTTTAATCCCATCAATTGCCGGATATTTTTCAGAAAATTCAGAATATTGTCTTGTCTTCATTTTTGTTTTAGAATTAATTAGTTTATAAAAACTATTGTGATTAATAACACTCAATTAATTTTATAAATCTCTTTTTCTCTTTATTTTTAATATGAACAAAGAAGAAATTTTAAAATACCATAAAGGAGGGAAAATCGGAACTGTTGTTAAAAAAGAGTTGAAAACTTCAGAAGATCTTTCTATTATTTATACCCCAAGTGTAGCCATTCCTGCATTAGAAATAAAATGTAATCCTGATAAAGTTTATGACTATACCAATAAAAAAAATAGCGTCGCTGTTATTACAAACGGAACTGCAGTTTTAGGTTTAGGAGATATTGGGGTCCTTGGTTCAAAACCAATTATGGAAGGAAAATGCATTTTGTTTAAAAAATTTGCAGATATTGATGCTATTGATGTTTTGGTAGATTCTAAGGACCCAAAAGAATTTATTGAAATTGTTAAAAAAATATCAAAAACTTATGGGGGGATTAACTTAGAAGATATTAAAGCTCCTGAATGTTTTGAAATTGAAGAAGAATTGAAAAAAAGTTTAGATATCCCTGTCTTTCATGATGATCAGCATGGGACTGCAATTGTTTCAAGCGCAGCACTTTTGAATGCACTAGAAATTAATGGAAAAAAAATTGAAGAAATAAAAGTTGTAGTTGTTGGTGCTGGTGCTGCAGGAATTGCATGTGCAAAACTTTTTTTAAAATTAGGCGTTAAAAAAAATAACCTTATAATGTTTGATAGTAAAAGTGTTATTTCTAAAGAAAAAGAATATAATAAATATAAAAAAGAATTTGCAACAGAAGAAATTTCTTTAGAAAATGCAATTAAAAATTCAGATTTTTTTATTGGAATTTCTGCTGCTAATATTTTGACTACTAAAATGTTAGAATCAATGAATAAAAATCCAATTATTTTTGCAATGGCTAACCCTGAACCAGAAATAATGCCAGAGGTTGCTCATAAAACAAGGGATGATGTGATTATGGCGACAGGTAGAAGCGATTATCCGAACCAAGTTAATAATGTTCTTGCGTTTCCTTTTATTTTTAGAGGTGCTTTAGATGTTCGTGCAAAAGAAATTAATGAAGAAATGAAAATTGCGGCAGTTAATGCAATTTCTAAAATTGCTAGAGATTCTAAAAAGTTTGATAAAAACCATATTGTTCCAAAAATTTGGGATAAAAAATTGTTCTCAGAAGTTTCTTTTGAAATTGCAAAGGCAGCTATTGAAACAGGAGTTGCAAGAAAAAAAATTGATTTCGAAAAATATAAAAAAAGTTTGAAGAAGAAAATTTTATAAATCTCTTCTTCTCTTTGTTTTTATGGTTACTGAATTAACAAGAAATAGTTTTGAAGATTTTGTTAAAGATGGAATTGTATTAATTGATTTTTAGGCAGATTGGTGTGGCCCTTGTTTAATGATGGAGCCGATATTTGAAAAAGTCGGGGAGAATTTTGTAGGCAAAGTTAATTTTGGAAAAGTGAATATTGAAAATAACCAGGAGCTTGCACAAAAATTTGAAGTTAGTTCTATTCCGAATTTTGTTTTGTTTAAAGATGGAAAAGTTGTTGAGCAATTTGTTGGAGGAATGACTGAAGAAGATTTGAGTGAGAAGTTGGAGAAGTATCTTTGAGAATATGGCCCCGAAGGGATTTGAACCCTCGACACCTGGATTAAAAGTCCAGTGCTCT
>CAZRAT010000005.1:0-41945 GCA_964598185.1 Candidatus Woesearchaeota archaeon
CATAAACCCACGGTTCGAATCTATGAGCTTGCGAGGATTCGAACCTCGATAAAACGGGCCGAAACCGTTTATGTTATCCATTACATCACAAGCCCACACTAAATATATCTAATTTCCCATTTAAAATATCTTTCCTTTGTTTTAAAGTTGTATCAAAAAGAAGAAAGGCCGAGGCCCAACATAGTTGGGTCACCTGCTTGCAGGTTCTCGTGCCGGGCTTGTGCTGGGAACCGTAGGTGAGGCAGTAAACATAGTGAGGCGGTATCCCTATGGGAAAACCTGTTATTCTATCCGTTAAACTACGGGTCCTAATACAACAAGAAAAAAAAGGTTTTTATAGTTTAGGTTCATTAAAATTATTAATTAAAAAAGAGATAACTTTTCTCTACGCGATTTCCATCGGATTGCAATAAAGAAATCGCATCACTGAACAGGAAGGGAAATCCAAAAAAACCGCTTAGGTTTTGTTGAATGGCAATGAGAAGACACCACAAAATAATAATTGGAAGTTTTAGTTCTATAATAATTATATTTATGATAATCAGCGGAATACTCCTAAACACAATTTTAGCAAAACAAAATTTAAACTACAACTTATTAAATAACAAACTAACCGAACTGCAAACAGACACTCAAAGTAAATTCAATGAACTAACAACCAGCGTCCTCCACGCACAAGAAGAATTAAACTCTCTTGGCTCTCAAATTGGCACTATTGACGAAGAATTCGATTTACTTAAAGCCTCGGCAAGCGCAGATTTTTCAGGAATAATCGAAGACGCAATTAAATCTGTCGTGACAATAAGAACAGACATCAGCCAAGGAACAGGATTCATCATCGACTCAGAAGGATACATTGTAACAAATTACCACATAATGGAAAACGCAAAATCAGCAGGAATCTTTACATATGACAGCGAAACATACTCTGTAAAATTAATTGGGTACGATGGAACTTTTGACATTGCATTGCTAAAAATAGAAGGAGATTTTGAAAAACTAAACTTTGACGATTCCGACGATATTCAAATCGGAGAAAAAGTAATTGCAATTGGAAACCCATTAGGATTACAATTCTCTGTTTCAGAAGGAATTATTTCGGCCACACATCGAGAAGGAATAAGCGGGATAAATTCCTATATCCAAACAGACGCAGCACTAAATCCTGGAAATTCAGGAGGCCCTTTAATCAATACAAAAGGAAAAGTAATTGGAATTAATAATTTCAAAGTCAGTGGAGGAGAAAGCCTTGGCTTTGCATTAGAATCAAATTACATAGAAGAAATAGTAAATAAAATCGCATTGGAAAAATTAAATCAAACATTAATTTAATAAGAGAAAGATTTTACAAATCTTCCACTACAACTTTTTCTGAAAAAAGTTATAAACCCTTTTCTCCTTAATTATTTATGAAGAAAAAAAATCAAGAGGGAATCACTGTTAAAAAAAATGAAAATTTTTCAGAGTGGTTCACACAAATTATCCAAAAATGTGAACTTGCAGATTTAAGATATAATGTCAAAGGATTTCTAGTCTTTCAACCATGGTCTGTTTTATCTATGGAAAAAATGTATAAATATCTTGAGGAAAACTTACAAAAAAAAGGCCATAAACCATATTGGTTTCCAACTGTAATCCCGGAAAGTAATTTAAAAAAAGAAAGTGAACACTTGGGAGGATTTACTCCAGAAGTTTTCTGGGTTACTCATGGTGGCACAAAAAAACTCGAAGAACCTCTCGCTCTCCGCCCTACTTCTGAAACAGCATTTTATCAAATGTTTGGCATATGGATAAGAAGTTACAAGGACTTACCTTTTAAAACATATCAAAGAGCAAATATTTTCAGACATGAAACAAAAGCAACTAGGCCTTTTTTAAGAAGCAGAGAATTCCATTGGATAGAATCTCATTGTGCACATGAAACAGAAGAAGATGCTTTTAATCAAGTTAAAGAAGATATGAAAACAACAAAAGAAGTTCTACATGATATTTTTGGTATTCCCTTTATATTTTTTGAGAGGCCTTCATGGGATAAATTTCCAGGTGCTTCAAGGACATTTGCAGCAGATGCTTTAAACCCTGACGGAAAAGTTATCCAACAACCTTCAACACACATGATCTCTCAAAAATTCTCAAAAGCATTCAACATCAAATTTAAAGATAAAAATGAAAAAGAAAAATATGCTTATCTAACATGTTATGGTCCAGCAGTCTCAAGAATTTTTGCAAGCGTTATTATTACCCATGGAGATGATAAAGGATTAAAGTTTCCTTGGGAAATAGCACCAATCCAAGTAATGATTATTCCCATCTCAGATGACACACAAGTTACAAAAAAAACACAAGCATTAAAAGACAAAATCCAAAAATTCGCATCAGTTGAAATTGATAATTCAGAAAAAAGGCCAGGAGAAAAATTCAATTATTGGGAAATGAAAGGAGTTCCAATAAGAATAGATTTAGGATTAAAAGATATTAAACAAAACAAAATTACAATTTTTAGAAGAGATTTAAATAAAAAAGAAGTTATTCCAGAAAAAGATTTAATAAAAATAATTGAAAAAATTTCAAATGAATTTACAAAAAACCTAATAAAAGAAGCAGATAAAATTTTCAAAGAAAAAATAAAAGAAGTCAAAAATATTAACGAAATAAAAAAAACACTAAAACAAGGTTTAATTGTTAAGTGTAATTTTTGTTCAGTTGATAAAGAAGGAATTTCTTGTGCAGAAAAAATCGAAAAAGAAACTGGCGCAGAAATAAGAGGGACAAAACTTGACGAAAAATCTAAGGCTTCAGGAAAATGTATTGTTTGTAAAAAACCAGCAAAACATATTGTCTATATTGCTAAAGCATATTAACAAATAAGAAAAAGCTTTTTCTAAACTAAATTACTCTTCTTTAATCATAAAATTAAGCTCGTCTTCTAATCTCAATGTCATTTCCATTAACAAACTCAATTCTTTTTCTACGATTTTTTTTTCCATTTCAACACCTTTCATTTTATTAAAAATCCAGAATTCTTTAAGACCTAAATTAGTTAAGAAGTATTCTCAATCCAATTCAAGTCCAAAAAAACTGAATTAAATTGAGGCCGGTTTAATTGTTGTGTAGACTAAACCAAACGAATTCTTCCAACAGGTAATTAGTCTCACATTCATAATTTTAACAGGGAAAACTTGTTTATAATATTTTCGGTAGAAAAATTATAATAACTTCAACCTTAATTATCTCTCTTCTCAACCAACTCAGAAAATATCTCTTTAAACTTCTCCAAGTCCTCAAATCTTACTCTAATGCCAACAGCATTCTTATGCCCTCCACCCGTCGCTCCTTCCAAATCCTTAATCGCTTCCAAAGCAACTTCTCTAACATTATTCCCTCTAAGAGAAATATTAACTTTCGTATCTTTAACATAAGCAACAACAATAATCTTTTCAGGAAAATTATATTTGAATTCATTAGCCAAATCAGCACTCATACTTAACTCCCCGCCATACTGAAAAAATAAAACCTTATTATCATTCCTTTCTACTTTATTCAATAATCTCTCAATCTTTTCACTTATCTCATTAAACCTTTTGTGCATTGCATAATTCTGACTGCCCTCTTCCAAAACTTCATAAGGTGTCTTAACATTCATAAGAAATTTCAACATATTCACAACATTAGTTGTCCTATCTTTCAAAGCAGCATTAAATATTTTAGCAATCTTTCCTATCGGAGATTTAAAATAAAGTTCCATTGCACTTTCTGAATTAATCACAAGATCAGGATATTTTTTTTTGAATTCAAGATAAAAATCAGGAAGAGTCCCATCAGAAATACAACCAACAATCGCAATCCACAAATCATCTTTCTTATCTGCAATCCGATAACAAAGTTCTGTCACAGGTTCATTTGTTTTCCCTTTATTCAACAAAGGATTATAATAATTAACAAAATCAGGAATATTATTATTTTCATGGTGGTCTATCCAAACGACAGGAAGATTAACTTGCCGAACCTCCTCAAAAAACTTCTCAGAAACAACAGGCTTATCTAAGATAAAAATATAATCTGCATTTAACTCTTGAACCTTTTTAAAATAATTTCCAGCGTCTGAAGTTTTCATTGCAACCCCTTTTCCTCTCCCAATGTACCTCTGCAATAAAAGAAACGAACAAAGCCCGTCTCCATCATTATCAAAAAAGAAAATAGGATTCTGCGCTTTTTCCAAATGTTCTCGAATTTCTAAAATTTGTTTTTTTGTTATCATTTTAATTAAAAGAAAATCTGATTTAAAAATCTTCCACAATTTCAGTTTTCAATTTTTTATATCCAAAAAAATCAGTTGTATAATTATAAGCCCCAGCATTTAAAAAAACAATTTTATCTCCAACCTTAGGATTTATTAATTTAACTTTATATCTAAAAATATCATCTCTTGTCGGGGAGTTCCCTTTAATCAAATAAAATTTTCCATCCCCATCTAATTCTCCTTCTACTAACATTTTTGTTCCTGTCAAAATAGTATCTAAAGCGCAATTGTAGATTGTAGTATTAACAATAAGATTATTTTCCTGTATCTGAATAATCTCTGTCTCTAATTTTATCGGCGGGGATGCCAAAAACCTTCCAGGTTCAATACAAGATTCAATATCAAATTGTTTCAGCCAATCAACAGCTTCTTTTATTTTATTAAAAATATAAGGAAGAACTTTGCTTGTATAACCTCTATAAATTGTCGGAAGCCCCCCTCCAAAATTAACAATATTTATTCTTTTCAAATTTTCAAGTTCTAAAGAATCTTCAAGTTCTTGTTTAATCTCCCACTCACTTGTATTCTGCGACTTCCGATGAATATGAATTCCTAATTTATCAATATGAAGATTCTCTTTTATTTTAGAAATAATCTTATTAACTTTTATCGCAGACAACCCATAAACAAAATATTTTCCACTACCAATCCGATGTTCCTGAAACTTCATCCTCAAACTAAGATTCACTTTCATACTATTCTTTTCTAAAACTTCAAGGAGTGTTTGCAAATCAATTTCATTATCTACAACTAAATTCTTTATTCCATTGTTTAAAATATCTAAAAGATCCTCTGTATTTTCAGCTTGTAAAAAAAACCAAATTTTATTTTTATCTTTAATTAAAAAAATCTCTTCTCTGGAATGAATTGAAAAATCACAATCAGAAATTTCCTGCAGAACATTCCCAACTTCCTTATTTGTTTTATAACTATAAGATATTTTTAACCCTAAATCTTCTAAGAGTTTAAATTGTTCTAAAAGTTTTTTCTTAGAAAGAACAAATCTTGCTTCACTCATTTTTTATAAGTCCTTCTTTTTCCAATTTATCTAAAACACTACACATCATAATTGGAAAATTAATAGTTACATCCCCGATAACCGTCGCTGCCTGAGCATCATCTTTTAATTTTCCCCAAGACTTCGCTTCTTGAGTTGTTGCCCCTGAAAAGCTTCCCGAAGTAGAATAAGAAGTTGTCATATAAACAGCATAGTCAAAACCCCCACTAAGTAAAGCAGAGAAAATAGCATAATGTTTACTTATGCTTCCACCTAATGCAATCAAACCTTTCTTATCATCAAATCCAACTTCAACCGTTGCTTTTTTCATATCTTCGATTGTATCAACAACAAAATCAGGATATTTTTGCTGAAACATAAATAAATGAAAACCAAAAGCACTATCTGCAATCCCTGGACAAAAAATAGTTACCTTATTTTTAGCAGCCTGATAAAGAATTGAATTTTCATCTTCTAACATAAATCCAATTTCTTTCAAAAGTTCAGACGCAGAAATTCTAAACCCGTTAGGGCCATCCCCACAGGATTTCTTTTTTTCATAAATCTTCATCAAAAATTCATTCATCTTATCTTCAAATTTCATATAAGATTCATTTCTAATAATCAAATTCCCAATCCTATTTTCCCCTTTTTCATGCAAATGAACATCATCCATATTAAAATTAGAAACTTGAAAATCCTCCCCCAAAGATTTCATAATATCTTCTTCAATACTTCCAGAAGTAGTGGATATAACATCTACCATTTTCAATCTAATAAGTTGTGAAAAAAATCCTCTTAAACCAGAAGTAGCCATATTAGAAGTAAAAGTCAAAAAAATCTTAGCACCATCGCGCTTCATTTTCATAACAACTTTTGCCGCCTCATTTAATTCCACTGCTTGATATCCTAAAGAGTCAAAACTATCAACACATTCATTAACAGTCATTTCAGGTTTCCAAAAAAAATCTTTAACGTTTTTCATTTTAAAATAGAATTACAAATAATTATAAAATTGGTATTGCCAAACTCTCATTAAACCTTTGAATATTCATGTTTTTTAAAAAATACTTCTACTTTTAAGACTTTCTAAAAGATATATTCTACCATCAAAATCTTTTTAAACGAAAATTACCAAGAAATATTACAATGAATAAATGGTTTGAACTTTTAATTGGATTGGTATTAGTAAACGCAGTAATATTCCTTGCATGGTTTTCAGGTGACTGGTTTGGAACATTCTGGAATTTCAAACACGCCACATGGGAATTTTTCAAAGGAGGATTAGTCTGGTTCTTATTAATGATTGGATTTCTTTTGATTGTATTGGGAATTAGTGACTTAAAAGATTAATTTTAATCAACTAAAATCAGTTACAGAAACTAATGCTTCACCAAAATCTTTTTCAATTCCTATTTTAACTTTTCCATTTTTAACTTCAAAACAAGTAGGATTATCTTCTTCAATACTAATGTGCTTTATCTCAATCCCATTTAATCCCACATCCATTGGATAAAAAAACAAATTATTATCCGGAGAATATTTATCAAATACCTCATAATAATCTTGATTTTGATACGTTCCTTTCTCTGGCTCTAAAAGATTCACAAAGCAAACCAACTTAATTTTTTTTGGCAAAAAATATTCTGATTCTTGTGAACCCTTAACTCCTTCCCATAATTTATCAACATTCAATTGAAAATCCTCTACAAACTTCCCAATACTAATTGTATTTCCCAAACCAAGAAATTTCTGAATTGCAAAAAAAGCAAATGCAATAAAAAAAATTATCAAAATAATAGAAAACATCATACCAAAAGATAATTTAATCTGTCCCTTTTTCATATTCATAAAAGATTTTTTTTATTTATATATTTGTTGATTATCCAATAGATATCAATAACCCCTCAATAATCGCTGCAATAACCAAAAGAGGTAAAATAACAAATAAGAAAACTCTTAAGGAATTCCAAAAATATTTTCTGAATAATTTTCTTTTCTCTTTTTGAAAAATAAAACTTCCAAGCTTCAACCCCAACCCAAGAGAAATAAAAATCGCAGGTAGTTCAAAAATACCATGAGGAAGAATTCTACATAAGGAAAAAAATCCTTCTGCTTCAGCACTCATTGCTCCAACAAAACCCAAAAGATAACCATTAGTAATAGCCGCTAGTACAGGGAAAATTCCTAAAACAACCCCTAAGACCAACCCAAAAAAACTACTCTGCAAATTATTCGCAAAAATAAATTTAATCAATTCTCCTTGAGACATATCTTTAGTCTGCTCTAAAAGTTTCTCAATAAATTCCAAAATTATCTTTGTAAGATCTTCAGATGCCGGGACAAAAAAACCAATCAAGGCGAATACAAAAAAAATCCCAATAATAAAATAAATAAAATTTTTTGACTCCTTAATATAACTCAAACTATCTTTATATTCTCTTTTCAAATTAAATTTATTTTTTTTCATATTAACTGAAATGTTTATTCAACCAGCTAGTTTTATTTTTATATTTGCTCTTTAAATAAATTCCATAAATCAAACCACATACCAGCCCCCCAAAATGAGCCGTATTTCCTATCGGAACATCCCCTGCAATTGAAATAAACCATAAAACAACTAAAATTCCGGGTGCAGCATACTTCATTTTTATCCCAATAGGAATAAACATAACATAAACAGGAAGATTTGGTGTTAAAAGAACCAAAAGCCCAATCAGTCCAAACAAAGCACCTGAAGCACCAACAGCAAACAAATTAAAATCAGCCTTAAAAATCAGAGAAGATAAAACAAAAAATACCCCTGCAAATAATCCTGCTGCTAAATAAAAATAAAGATACCTTTTTGCCCCCAAAATTCTCTCAACTAAAGAACCAATAAACATCAAAGAAAACATATTTGCAAAAATATGAAAAAAACCACCGTGCATAAACATGCTCGTTAAAAAAGTCCATAAATATTTTCCTTGAAGAATGTTTGAAGGTTTTATTGCAAACAAATTTTCATTAATAGCACCAGAAACCCATAAAGGAAATACAATCAAAAATAAAACAACATTAATTAAAATCAAACTAACAGTCACACTTAATTTCGGCAAAAAACTTTTCCTTTTCTTAGGATAAATCTGATAAACCCCCATTACTTTTTCTCCTTCTTTTTAACAGCCTTTTTCTTAACGGCTTTTTTTTTCACTGCTTTCTTTACAACTACTTTTTTCTTGACTACTTTTTTAACTTTTATTTTTTTAGGCAATTTATCCCTCTCAATCTTTCTAATTGCTGCTGCTCTTTTCTTCGTCTCTAATTTAATCTTTTCTTGTTTATTAAATTCATTCATCTTCTTTTTGTCTATCTTAACTTTTTGCTTTTCAAGTTCTTCATCAACAAAACCTAATTCCCTATTTAATTTAGATAAATTTCTTCTAAGGTCTCTCAAAAATTTTTCATTATTTTTTAGAACAAAAATATCTCCGCACTCATTACAAGTAAAATTATAAAACATCGCATTCTCCTCGTTAACCTCTATATTGCATCTTTCACAAACATAAAACTGTCTAGTCTCCCTACTATTAATCTGATTATCTATCTGACTCTTTTTTTTAATCATATTCTTTCGCAAGAACAACAAAGATTTAAAAATTTCAATTTTCCAAGAATAAGTATACCATCCTTTTTTCTTATCTTTCTTTCTTGTAGAAGATACCAAACCATGATCTGAAATTTTATAAAGGATATTTCTTATTTGATTAATTGTAAGTTCCATCTTTTTTGCAATCAAAAATTCATTGACATATTTTTCACTAATAAGCAAATCCACAATGCCTTCTGCTTGTTTTCCGACGACAATAGTAATAACTTCCTTCAGAAATTTTTTTAACATTAAAATATGAGAATTAATTCACATAAATACTTTTCGGTTTTGGTATGCAAAAATATTAGAGAAAATTATAGAGAATATAAATTGCAATTTTACAAACGTTGAAAAAGCCCTGATACTAATTAGATTTGTTATATTATAAAAGAATTTTCACAAAAGTTTTTAAACTATTATTCTGTTTTATATAATGTATAATATATATTGAAAAGTATATATCTAACTAATATAAAATGGGGTGGTTTAATAAAAAAAAGGAGAAAGAAGTTCCTTCGTTGCTTGAGCTTCCAAAACTTCCAGAGTTGCCAAAAATAGAGGAGAACTATTTAGATGATTCTAAAATACATCAATTACCTACCTTTCCCACAAATCCCTTAGGGGAAAAATTTTCTCAGAACACAATTAAAGAAGCAATCGCTGGGAAAAAAGAAGGTGAAGAGGTTTTTGAAGCAGATGATTTTGAAAATGAAGACATCCAAATGATGCAAAGACCTCTTAAAAAAAATCTGATTCCAGAATTTTCTAATCTTGAAAAAATTAAAGGAATTCCCTTTGAAAAAAGGCGTGAGGAAATTTCAGAGAATATTGTATCTTCAACAAAAAAAATTGAACCTGTTTTCATAAGAATAGATAAATTTGAAGAAAGCTTAAAAATCTTTGACAAAACTAAAGAAAAAATTTCAGAAATAGAAAGTATGCTTAGAAATATTAAACATATAAAAGAAAACGAAGAAAAAGAATTAAAATCATGGGAAGAAGAAATAGATACAATAAAACAACAAATTGAAAAAGTAGACAAAAACATTTTTTCTAAAATAGAATGACAAATGAAAAATTAATTTATGTTAAATTAAAATACGAGGACTCAATTCAATCTAAAAAAGATATTCTTTCATTGGAAATGGATTTATTAAAAACCATCCAAACAATAAAAACATATAATAAATTTCGAACAGAAGAACTACAATTAAAAATTAAGTTACATCGAAAAATAAAAACATTGATTACAGAAATAAGGCGTTTTCAAAAAAATCTTCCAGAATTAAAAATACCTAAAATATTACAAGAACATGAAATTGAAGAAAAAATTCCCAAAGAAAAACCTCGTGATGATAACATAGAACAACAGCTCAAGAAAATTCAAGAAAAACTTGATTCTTTAGGAACAAATAATTTTTAAAACTCTTTTTCTTATTTAAATTAATGATAACACGTAAACAATTAATAAAAAAGTATTTAGATTTTTTCAAATCAAAAGGACACAAAGAAATTCCTAACTCAAGCCTAATTCCAGAAAATGACCCAACAACATTATTTATTTCCGCGGGAATGCATCCTCTAGTTCCTTATTTATTAGGACAAAAACATCCATTAGGAAAAAGATTAATGAATGTCCAAAAATGTATCAGAACAGGAGATATAGAAGAAGTTGGAAACACAACTCATCACACCTTTTTTGAAATGCTAGGAAATTGGAGTTTAGGAGATTATTGGAAAAAAGAGGCAATAAAAATGACCTTTGAATTCCATACAAAAATTTTAAAAATTCCTCTTGAAAGATATGCTGTTACTTGTTTTGCGGGAAATAAAAATGCTCCAAAAGATAATGAATCAGCAAAAATTTGGAAATCAATTGGAATCTCTAAAAAAAGAATTGCTTATCTTCCTGATAATTGGTGGGAAATAACTGGACCAGGACCATGTGGACCAGATACAGAAATGTTTTATTGGGCACCAAATAATATTCCCGCCCCAAAAATTTATAATCCTAATAATGAAAATTGGGTAGAAATTGGAAATAATGTTCTAATGCAATATAACAAAGACGAAAAAGGAAATTATAATTTAGCAAAACAAAAAAACATTGACTTTGGGGGAGGCACTGAAAGAACCCTTGCTGCCTTGAATAATTTTGATGACAACTATTTAACAGAACTTTGGCAACCAATTATTAAAAAAATCGAAAAAATCTCTGGAAAAAAATACAAAGGAAATGAAAAAGCGATGAGAATAATCGCGGACCACATTAAAGCATCTGTTTTTATAATTGCCGACGGAATTGTTCCTGGAAACACAGAACAAGGATATGTTTTAAGAAGATTAATAAGAAGAGCAATTAGATATGGAAAAGGATTAGGCATAGAAAATTTTACATCAAAAGTTGCAGAACCAATTTTCAAAATCTATGACGACTATTTAGAACTTAAAGAAAACAAAAAACATATTTTACAAGAATTAAAACAAGAAGAAGAAAAATTTATTTTAACTTTAGAAAAAGGCTTAAAAGAAATTAAAAAAATGTCTTGGGAAAGAAGTATTCATAAGAAAATTTCAGGAAAAGAAGCTTTTTTACTTTACCAATCATATGGATTTCCAATTGAAATGATTAGAGATGTTGCTATTGAGACCGGAACTGACGTTGATGAAAAAGCCTTTCAAAAAGAATTTGAAAAACACCAAACCCTTTCACGAACTGCTTCAGCAGGAAGATTCAAATCAGGTTTAGCAGATGATTCAGAAGCAACTACTAAACTTCACACTGCAACGCATTTACTTTTAGCCGCATTAAAAACCGTTCTCAAAGAGGAGAATTTAATACAAAGAGGTTCGAACATAACTTCTGAAAGACTGAGATTTGATTTTTCTTTTCCAAGAAAACTTACAAAAGAAGAAATAAAAAAAGTTGAAGATTTAGTTAATGCACAAATACAAAAAGGCTGTGAAGTTATTCGAGAAGAAATGGCTCCAGAGCAAGCAAAGAAAAAAGGAGCAACAGGGGTGTTCAATGCTAAATATGGAGAAATTATTTCTGTCTACACCATCAAAGATTGCTCCAAAGAAATTTGCTCTGGTCCACATGTCAAAAACACCTGCGAACTCGGACACTTTAAAATTAAAAAAGAAGAAAGTAGTTCTTCTGGTGTTAGAAGAATAAAGGCTGTGCTAGAATAAAATCCTATCTCAAATTATACTCTTCAACTAAACCATATTTTTCTTTAAGTTTATTAAATTTAGCCGACGGGAAAAGAACAATACCTCCATTTCTTATACCCCCCATACTATTTGCATCTCTATATTCATATAAATTTTCTCCTAACGAAACCCCCTTAGAAATCAAAGAAATTTTTGGGTTAGAAAATAATTTTATTCCTCCAACATATTCTATAGAATCATCAGTAATTATCGAAGGACCAGTTGTTTCAATGAAGCAATATCCTGTATCACTTAAACTATTCTTTACTGGACATTTTATCCCAAGAGATTCATGATTTTCAGAAGCATGATAAAAGAAAACAACCTCATATCCAATCTCCCTCAATAAAAAAGCCAACAACTCAGATTTTTCCCCGCAAATTCCTGCTCCATCATAAAGAACTTCATAAGGATACCGTGAATAATTAAATAAAGTGTTCCTAATAATAAAGGTTTTTTCAGATTCCGCGTAAGGAATATTTTGAACCAAACTTACCGCAATCCTCATCTGGTCCTCTTTAACCAAAGTAAGATTTTGTATTTTCATAACCAAAGGCAACAACAATTCTCTTTGTTCTTTTTCATCAATATTCTTAAGTTTAAAATCAGATCTAAATGCTTTTTCACCAAGATTATAATTAATACCCTTAGGAAGATTAAAAAGATAATCAACTAATCCCTCATAAACAGTATAACTTATCTCTTTTTCTTCTCCTCTCAAAATATATTTTAAAGTTATCTCTTTTGAAGAATTCTGATAATTAGAAACGCACACATCTCCTTCTTTTTTTAAACCATTTGAACAACCACAAATAGATGCTTTTTCTAAAAGAATTCCATTTGAACAAAAATAAGGATTTGTTAAAGAACATGATTCATAAAAAGTCCTATCTCCACAAACAAGAATTTTTTCAGAATTATTTCCTTTATCGCTAAAAAAACAAATCCCTACTGCGATTAAAAACAAGATAAAAATAAAAGAAACTAAAATAAAAATATCTCTTTTAGTAATAATAAACTTATTTTTATCAAAATTTAATTTTTCTATAAATTTTCTTTTACTCTTTTTCATAAAATAAAAGAGAAATAGAATTATAAAAAGTTATCTAAAAAATTAAACATTAACCTACGTCCCTACAGATTCTAAATAAATTCCAGGCCTTCCTGGTTTTACTTTTTTAGATTTATTTTCAGGGTCATATTTTTTCTTGTCATTAACTGCAAACAAATTAATTCCTTCAACATCTTTGTAAGGTTCCAACTCATTCGGCAAAACATAAACATAAACTTTCGCATCTTTCTTTCCAATTAATTTCTTAATATGTTCTATATCTGATTTTAATTTATCAACAGCCTCTTCCTGCTTCTCAAACTTCTCATCGATCTTTTTCTCGTCAGCAACAGGCCATTTCTCTAAACTAATAAATTTTTTATTCCCTAATTTTTCCCAAAGCTCCTCAGTAATATGTGGGCAAAAAGGGTGCAACAATTTCAAACTCTTCTCCAAAACATCTTTACTTTCTTTTTCTCCCAAAGAATTAAACAAATCCCTAATTTTAATCACAGCCAAATTATATTTAAAATTCTCAATCTGATTTGTAATTTCTTTAATTGCTTTATTTAACTTACTCTCAATCTTAGAATCAGATTTTCCAACTTTAACATTCTCAAAATAATTCATTACTTTATTAATAAATTTTAAACTTCCTTGAACACCTTTGTCGCTCCAATCTCTTGGTTTATCTGGGGCAGCAAGCGACATTAAGAAAAATCTCGCAGTATCAATCCCATATTTTTCAGAAACAACTTCTGGTAAAATAACATTCCCTTTTGACTTTGACATTTTCTCCCCATCCTCTCCATGCAACATTCCTTGATTAAACAACTTTGTAAAAGGCTCGCCATAATTAACATAACCCAAATCTCGAAGAGCCTTTGTCCAAAATCTCGCATAAAGTAAATGCATTGTCGCGTGTTCAATTCCCCCAATATACTGATCAACAGGCAACCAATCTTCCTCAATCTTTTTGTCAAAAGGTTCTTTAGAATTTTTATTATCAGGATATCTCATAAAATACCAAGACGAATCAACAAACGTGTCCATTGTGTCTGTTTCTCTTCTCGCTTTCCCTTTACATTTTGGACAGTTCACATTCACAAACTTTTCATTTGTCGCAAGAGGGTTACCTTTTCCAAACTTAACTTTTTCAGGTAGTTTAATCGGCAAATCTTTTTCATCAACAGGAACAATCCCACACTTATCACAATAAACAATTGGAATCGGCGTGCCCCAATATCTCTGACGAGAAATCAACCAATCACGCATTTTAAACTGAATTTTTTTCCGCCCTAATTTTTTCTTTTGTAAAAATTTTGTGATTTCTTCCTTTGCTTTTTCATTTTCCAAACCATTAAATTTTTCTGAGTTAACCAATTCCCCTGTACCAACATAAAATTGTTTTTTTACATCTCCTCCTTTGACAACTTCTATAATTTCTAACTCATATTTTTTAGCAAAATCATAATCTCTTTGGTCGTGCGCAGGAACAGCCATCACCATTCCAGAACCATAATCAGCGACGACAAAATTCCCTGCATAAACTGGCACCTTTTCTTTTGTCATAGGATTAATCGCATAACTTCCTGTAAAAACTCCTTCCTTTTCCAAATCACTAATATCCTTCTCAGAAACACTTTTTATTTTCTTTAAAAATTTATCCACTTCTTTTTTCTTTTCATTAGTAACTAACTCCATTAACTTTTCATGTTGTGCAGAAATTACCATAAAAGTCACACCATAAATTGTGTCTGGTCGCGTCGTGAAGACAGGAAATTTTTTCTTTGAAATAATCTCTTCAAGAATTTCCGGAAAATCTTTTCCAACCAATGTTTGTGAAGTAAAATGTCCGTAACCTTTCCCAAATTGAACAAACTTCCCATCAAATTCTTTTGCATATTCTTTTGCACCTTCAATATGATAATCGTGATCATCTTCAGAAGTATAAATAACAATTTTTTCTCTTACCAAATTCTTAATATTATAAGCTTTATCTCCATAAAACTTTTCCAATCTATCTGATTTTCCAACCTTTCCTGGAGATACTAAAATTAACTTTTTAATCTTAGTTTTTGTTTCCCCCAACCAACGAACTAAAAATCCTCCTCCTGCAGAGGTTCCAACCAAAACAGAATTTTCATCAATCTTTATTTTTTCAAATTCTTTTTTCCATTCAGAATATTTTGGATCCCAAGGCGTAGGCATTTGAGGACCAGTACAATTAATTTTTTTCTTTTCTAATTCCTTTTTAGTCCAACCAATCCAAGCTTTTTCACTATCAGGAATATAATCTTTCTCTTTTGTCCCATCTTGATTAGGAGAACCATGAACAATAATAACATTTGAAATATTTTTTTTAGTAGATTCAATCTCAAAATCAATCTCAGTTCCATAACTCTTACCAATCCAATTTTTCTGCATTGTTTTAATTTTCTGGGGCCACTGCAAATCATCAATACAATCCAAAAGTTCGTCAGCATAATTTGTAATCTTCAAAAACCATTGCTCCAAATGTTTAATCTCAACCTCTGTCTCCTCGTGCCTCCAGCAACAACCATTAACAACCTGCTCATTAGCCAAAACAGTATTACATTTAGGACACCAATTAACAGCGGATTTCTTTCTATAAGCCAACCCTTTCTCTAAAAATTTCAAGAAAAATAACTGGTTCCATTTATAATATTCTGGCTCCATTGAATTTACCAACTTGCTCCAATCATAACTTAACCCTAAATCCTTCATCTGTTTAATATAATTCTTAATCGCCTGTGCAGTATATGGTTTTGGGTGTTTGCCTACTTTTATTGCTGCATTTTCAGCTGGCAATCCAAGAGAATCAAAACCCATTGGATACAAAACATTAAACCCATTCATTCTCTTAAAACGCGCAAGAATATCTCCAATGGTATAATTTAATGCATGACCCAAATGCAACCCCAAAGCAGACGGGTAAGGAAACATTTCCATCAAATAAAACTTTGGCCTCTTTGGGACAAACTTCTTAGAAATATCCACCTCAAAAATTTTCTCCTGTTCCCACTTCTTCTGCCATTTCTTTTCAAGTTTTTTAAAATCATAATTCATAAAATAAACACCTATTCAATACTTTTAAATATTCTCCCTAATTAAATTATTTATGAATAAAATCCAAGCACACGTCACAAAAGAAATAATCTCTAGCAATGCTTCTGAAGCCCATGCACTTCATAAAAAAAGTTGCTTTGGTAAAATAGTCAGGGGAAAAATCCAATATTCTCTTCCAGAAACTTTGTTCCTTATGGAAAAAAAGAAAATAGAAATATTTTCAGGAAACAAAAAAATATCAGAAAAAGAATTAATGAATAAATTCAAAAGAATTGATAAAAAAATTCAGATAAAATATCCTGTTTTCAAAGACCTAAGAGAAAAAGGATACATCGTAAAAACTGCCTTAAAGTTTGGAGCAGATTTTAGAATTTATGATAAAGGACAAAAACCTGGAGAAAAACACGCAAAATGGATTGTCTTTGCAGACCATGAATCAAAAAGACTAACTTGGCCTGAATTTTCTGCAAAAAATAGAGTTGCACATTCAACGAAAAAAAACCTACTTCTAGCAATTGTCGACGAAGAAGGAGACATAACTTATTATGAAGTCAAATGGTTAAGGCCCTAACCCATAATATTTATAACCTCTTCCTCTTTATTTCTAAAATGCCAACTCAAGATACTTCAAATATAAAAGAAAAAATTATGCTTGCCTTCAAGAGAAGAGGGCCCAGCTTGCCAGTTCATATCGCAAGTGAAACCGGATTAAGCATGCTCTTTGCATCAGCATTCTTATCTGAATTACTTTCTGAAAAAAAAATAAAACTAAGTTTTATGAAAGTTGGAAATTCTCCAATTTATCTCATACAAGGACAAGAACCAATGCTCGAAAGATTTTCACAACATCTCAAAAGCAAAGAAAAAGAAGCATTTGAATTATTAAAAAGAAAGAAATTTTTAAAAGACGAAGAGCAAGTTCCAGCAATTAGAATTGCCTTAAGAGAAATCAGAGATTTTGCAGTAGCTTTTAAAAAAGATGAAGAAATTTTCTGGAGATATTTCACAATTCAAGAAAATGAATTTGAACCTCCAAAAATTAAACCTATTGAAAAAATAACACAACAAGAAGACAAAAAAAAGCCAGAAGGAGAAAAATCAAAAGAAAAAACTTCAGATAAACAAGAGTTAAATATATTCGACAAACAAAAAACAACAAAAACTTCTCCTAAAAAAAGAACTACAACAAAAAAAAATAATGATAAATTCTTCAATAAAGTTAAAGAATTCCTATTTAAACAATCAATTGAAATTTTAGATATTGAAAACTTCAATAAGAATGACTTGGTTCTACGTGTAAAAATTAAAGGAGAAGAAAAACTTCTTGTTGCATACAATAAAAAAAGAATAAGCGAAGCAGACATACTTAAAGCCCACAAGAAAGCCGTAGAATTTAATTTAAAATATATTATCTTAAGTTTGGGAGAACCTCTAAAAAAAATAGATAATTTAATCAGAGCTATAAAAAATTTATCTGGAATAGAAAAAATAGAATAAAAACTTTTAAAAACTAAAAATTCGGTTGTTTTAGATGGGAAAAATAAAATCAAAATTAGTAAGAAGGTCTGCTAACACTTTTTTAAAAAAAGGTGTTGAATTTACTGAAAGTTTTGATAAAAATAAAAAAATTCTTAAAAATACAATGCCTAGTAAAAAATTAAGAAATCAAATAGCAGGGTTTTTAGCAAGAACAAAAAAACAAGAAAAACAAAACCAATAATTATTTTTTTGATTTATTTTTTTTCTCATAACCCATTCCACTTAAAGAATCAATTTTTTTCTCTATCCTATTCAAATCTTTTCTAATCAATTCTAAAATCTTTTGTCTCCTCTTATTAAAAACAACCAAAATTATTTGGAAAACAAGATAAAGAAAAATAACCCCTCCAAATGCAGCAATAATTTTAGTGATGCTTTGTGGCAGTGCATAAATTATCTCTTCCATAATTTTTTTAAGAAAAAGCCATTTATAATCTTTACCTCAAAACTTTTAAATTGTAGTTTTCTTTTAAAATTGGCTCTGTAGCTCAGCGGTAGAGCGCGGCTCTCATGAAAGCAAATCTGAGGATTTTCATTTCCTCAAATAACAAATTTGAGAAAGGCCGAGGTCGGGAGGTCAGCACTCCCCAGAGCCATAAAAAACTTTAGAAAGTTTTAGGATTCTGAGACCAAATTTATAATTTGGGTCCAGAGCCATATTATTTTTTAATAAACTTAAATTCCCCGTCGTTCTTTTTTCTTGGAAAAATATGAAAATGCACATGCTTAACAATTTGCCCAGCAACCTCAAAACTATTATTCAAAACATTAAACCCTTCTACATTATATTTTTTCATCAAAATTAAAGAAGTTTTTTTAATACAATCTAATAATTCAGCGCCCAAACTATCTGGTAAATCCAAAGTAGTTTCAAAATGTTTTTTTGAAATAATTAAACTATGCCCTTCAACAATTGGATTAACATCTGAAATAGAAAAAAAATTATCATTTTCATAAATTATATCGCAAGGAATTTCTCCTTTTACAATTTTACAAAAAATACATTCACCCATAAATGAATTAAGAAACTTTCAGTTTAAAAAGATATTTAAAAAAATAAAAATATATTTATTTATCTTCTTTTTTTCTTAGCAGGTTTTTTTCTTACAACCTTTTTCTTAACAACTTTCTTTTTAACAGCTTTTTTCTTAGCTACTTTCTTTGCAACTCTTTTCACAGCTTTTTTCTTTGCAACTACTTTTTTCTTTATTTTCCTCTTCACTACTACTTCTTTTTTCTTAACTTTCTTCTCAGTTATCTTCAACTTTTTCATTGTCTTACGAAGAGTTCCAATTTTTTTCGAAAGTTGTTTTGGTGTTTTAGCTTTTGCCATATCACATCACCTCAATTTAATTATTAAGATTAAGAATTCATTGTTTAAAAAACTTTTGTAGTTAAAAAAATTTTATTAAAAAATTTTTTATCATTAAATTTTTACCGACGATAAAAATTACTTGACTAATTTTCCTGCATTTTTGAATTCAATTTCTCCATTAATTAATTTTCTCAAAACATCTTTCAGTTCAGAAACTTTAACTCTAATTTGTTTTGTTGTATCTCTATCTCTAACAGTCACATCTTTATTTTTTACAGAATCTCCGTCGATAGTTATACAAAAAGGAGTTCCAATTTCATCATTGCGGGCATATCTTCTTCCAATACTTCCAGACTTGTCATAAGAAACATTCCATTCTCTTCCAAGATTTTCAAAAATATCTTTAGAAATTTTTTCAAACTCTTTTTGTTTAACAATAGGAAAAATTGCCACTTTAATTGGGGCAAGATTTGCCGGAATCCTCAAAACAATATTCCCTCTTTCCTCGTCGTAAGTATATGCTTTTGTTAAGATCGCTAAAAAAACTCTTTCCATACCAAAAGTAGGCTCAATAACTTTTGGTTTAACATTCATTTTTGATTTATCGTCAAACATTTCCATTTTTTTATTACTCTCTTTCTCATGCTGTGTTAAATCATACTGTCCTCGGTTTGCATTTCCTGCAACTTCATTAGAACCAAAAGGATATTCATAATCAATATCAAATGTTGCAGAAGAATAAAACGCCCTCTCTGAATCAATATGTTCTCTAATTTTAATTTCGTCTAATCCTAATTCCTTAAACCATAAAATCTGCTCTGCTAACCAATAAGCATGCCACTCTTCAAATCTTTTTTCATTAAGCATCTTACCAATTGTGGTTTCTTTTAAAATGAACTTCCCATTCTCTTGAGTTTCTGCATCAAGCAACCTTAATTTTAATTTCAAATGTTTTTCTTCAAGCAAATTACATTTCATTTCTTCTGGATGAATAAAAAATTCAAACTCCCCTATATGAAATTCTCTGCTTCTAAATAAAAAATCCCTCGGAGAAATCTCATTCCTAAAACATCTTCCTATTTGTGCAATACCAAAAGGCAATTTCATTCGTGAAGATTGTTGAATTAATTTAAAATCCATGAACATTCCTTGAGCAGTTTCCCCTCGAAGATAAGCATCACTTTTATCCAATGAACCAACGTTTGTTTTAAACAAAAGATTAAATTCTCCTGTCTTTTCGTAATCCCCTCCACAACCACATTTAATTTTTCCAAATTCATTAACTTCTAATTTTGTTGACTTCTTACAATTTTTACAAACAACTGCTAAATCTTTAAAACCAGTAATATGTCCTGAGGCTTCCCATGTCTTCGGATGAGAAATAATGCTTGCTTCTAAACCCAACATATTTTCTCTTTTATGGACAAAGAAATCCCACCAATCTCTTCTAATATTATTAAATAGTTCAACACCCAAAGGCCCAAAATCCCAAAACCCTGCAAACCCTCCATAAATATCAGAACTTCTAAAAACAAAACCTTTACTTTTGCAAAAATTTGCTAGTTCCTCTATTGAAATATTCTGTGGAATTAATTTATTAATTTTCTTCTCTACTTTTTTATTTTCCATTATTTCTTTTTCCTTATTTTCAAATTCTTTAGATTGCCTTTCAGACAAACTCGCCAAAATTTCTTTAGCTTTCTTTTTTGCACCAACTTTTGTTTTTCCCAAATAAGCTAAAGTTTTTGTTTTTACTTTTCCATCAACACGTTTATTCTCATTAAGATAATAATATTCTTTTCCATTAATTGTTTTCTTAACTATGAACGCCATAAGCGAAGACCGGGATTCGAACCCGGGAAAAGTCGGGCTGCAACCGACTGCAGTAACCACTGTGCCATCTCCGCAATGGCCCTGACAGGATTTGAACCTGCGACCTACTGCTTAGAAGGCAGTCGCTCTATCCAAGCTGAGCTACAGGACCACAATCTAACCAAGAAATAATCATATTTAAAATCTTTCTATTAAACTATAACACTATCAAAATCTTCTGCAATTGAAGAATTCTTAAAAACTTTTTTCGCTTCTGTTAAAAGTTTCTTAATATCTTTATCATATCTCTGACTAATATGTGTCAAAATCAACTTTTTAGATTTTGATTTCTTTGCAATTTCTCCTGCTTGCTTTGCAGTTAAGTGTAAATGTTCTTTTGCCATTTCTTTTAAATCATCTCCAAAACTAGACTCACAAATCAACAAATTAGAATCCTTAACAAAAGGAATAATTCTTTTATTATCTAAAGTGTCAAGAACAAAAGAAATTTTCCTATCTCCTTCACTGTAAGTCAGATTCTTTGCCAAATATTTTTTACCTTCATAAACAATATCTTTTCCTTCTTTCAACTTTTTCATCAAAGGTCCAGAGGGAAGTTTTGATTTTTTCAACTTTTCTCTATCAATTCTCCTCTGTCCTTTCTTTACAAAACTATAAGCATTTGTCGGAACCCCGTGTTCCATTTTTTCAGCTTCCAAATAAAAATCCTTGCCTTCAAAAAACTTTAGGCCCCCATTTTTCGCATTGGGGGTCATCCCTTTAGGGACCACTTCTTCAATTTTTATTTCAAAATCTATTTTAAAAAAACCAATAAAATTTTCCAAAAATCTTTTTATCCCTCGAGGACCATAAATATGTAATTTCTTACTATACCCACTCTGATTTAAAGTTGTAATCAAACCAGGCAAACCAAAAACATGGTCTCCATGCTTATGTGTAATCAAAATTCTGTTTACCTTGCACGGATTCAACCGCGCCTTACGAAACTGCCTCTGTGTTCCCTCGCCACAATCCACAAGGATATTTTCTCCTTCATAAGTCAAAAGCACAGCCGTATGATTTCTTCTCGCAGTCGGCATCTGTGCAGATGTTCCTAAAAAGGTTATTTTAATTTCTGAGGTCATAAATAGGAGAAGAAAAAATTGTTTATATAATTATTGAATTAAATTTATTTCTTATTCTTCTTTAATATATTTTTGGGGATAAATAAAGAATAAAGCCATTTCAATAAAAAATAAAATCCAAAAATTAAACCTATTGTCAATACTAATCCTTTAGTTGTTGTAGGAATGAGAAAAACAACGAATTTTAAAAAATTTAATCCTAAAATTTTAAACCATTGTTTTGTAAAACCCAACTCACTTAATTCATTTCTTATTCTTATTCCATATTCTTCTTTATATTCAGCTTCTAAAATTCTAAATTCTTCACTTGTTTCAAAATCTTTCCAATATTCTTCAAAATCCTCTTCAGATAATCCATACTTTATTTGATACTCTTGAAACATATTATTTTTTGTATTATTAATCATCTCTTGGTAAGAATTTTCTATTTGAGCATTCAAAGAATTTTCTTTTTGAATATTATAATAAGAAATAAATATTATTAAAAACAATAATAAAAGAAATGCTGAAAAATATAATTTCTTCCATGTTTTTTCTTTCATCTTAATCTGGAATTCCGTTTAAATTTAAATTAAATCCAAAAGGATTTTGTTTTCTCTGTTTTTTAATTTTATCTGCAATTTTCTTTTTAAAAACTTTTGAAGAAATTCTTCTACCAGTTAAATCTTTATTATGAATAATTTTATATTTTTTGTGCATAACTCCATGATGATTTGCACAAAGAGCCATTAAATTTGAAAGTTTATTATTATCATTAATAAAATCTTTATGATGAATTTCCAATTTTATATTTCCTTCTTCTTTAATAAAACAATTAAGATATTGGCATTTATTTTTTGCTTTTGCAAGAACCTCCTTCCTAATTTTTGCTGGAACAGGTTCCCTAATTGGTTTATTAAATATATTTGTTGCTCTTGCTAAATCTCTTTTTCTAGGCAAAGCCCTTCTCAACGAAGGATTTTTTATTTTTGGAATTTTTATCTTAGGAACATTTAAATCAAACATCTTAAAATAAAAAAGAAATCAAAACTTAAAAACTTATCCAAAAGTATCCACTAAACAAAATAACTGAGCCAATTCTAAAATCAAAGGCAACGCTATTTTTTCAACGCAGTCGACGCTGGAGAAATAAAGATAATTGTATCGCCTCTTAGAAAAGTCAATCCAAGGTTTCTTTTTATCTCATTGTTCTGCATTTCTTTAATGTTGTCCAACACAAGGTTTATGTGGATGTCAAAAGCCAACAACGTCCCAACGAACTGCTTGTCGCCTTTCAAGTGCACCAAAACTTCTTTCCCTTTCGAATTGTTCAACAAATCAAGTGGTCTTTCAATTCCGTTAACCATAAACTAAATCTGCATAGTTCTATTTTTAAACTTTTAGATAATTAAATTATTTTTAGATTAAGGAATTATTAGGTGAATTTACTTTTGCAACGAAACCTATTTAAATCAAATTTATTCTTTCTAAATATGGCTACAAGAACAGGAAGAAAAATTTCAGGCGGAAAATACATTAAAAGAAGAAAAAAGAAATCTTACGAAATAGCCGGGCAAAAAAGAGTTGTGAAACTTGGTGAAGAAAAAAGAAAAATAAAAAGAACAGCCGGCGGAAACAAAAAAACAATTTCACTAAAAGCAAAATTCATAAACATCCCGCAAAAGAAAAAAGTCGAAATAAAAAATGTTCTTGAAACACCTTCAAACAGATTCTTAGCCAGACAAAATATTCTGACAAAAGGTACAATTGTTGAAACAGAATTCGGAAAAGTTAAAGTGACCAGTCGCCCAAGTCAAGAAGGTGTTGTTAATGGGGTTTTAGTTGAATAATTCTAACAAATTTTTACTTCTCGCGCAAGACAATAAAAACCAAAAACTTTATATAGCCGAAAACTTTATAAAACCTAATTAAAACTAATTTTACGACGATAAAAATGGCTGGAATAAGAAAATGTCCTGAATGCGGAAGCATACACCTCACTTATGACGCGCATCTTGGAGAAGTAATTTGTAATGATTGCGGTCTTGTTATTGAGGAAAAGATGGTGGATACTGGAATAGATTTACAAGGAAAATTTGACAAGGGAGCGAAAAAAGGCAGAAGCGGTGCTCCAATCAGCATGCAAAAATTTGACAAAGGGTTGACAACAAATGTTGGGGAAATTTCAGACATCTACAGATTAGAACCAAAACAAACAAGAAAATTTCTGAGGTTAAAAAAATGGCAAGAAAGAGTTTCTACAAGTATTGAAAGAAATCTGCGATTAGCTATGGCAGAATTAAGAGTCATTGCATCTTATCTAAATTTGCCAAACGTAGTAAGAGATGAAGCCGCAAGAATCTACAACTATGTTCTTCAACGAGGGCTTGTAAGAGGAAGGAGCATGGAATCTGTAATCGCTGCTTGCCTTTATGCTGCATGCCGTTCATACAACATCCCAAGAACATTGGACGAAATGACAACTGCATCAGATATTGAAAGAAAAGAAATAGGAAGAACCTACAGATTCATAATTAGAAAACTCGGAATAAAAGTAAAACAAAGCTCTCCAAAAGATTACATCTCGCGATTCTCCTCTGTTTTGAAACTTTCCCCAAAAACTCAGAACGATGCTTTGAAAGTTTTAAGACAAGCCGAAGAAGTTGAATTGACTTCTGGCAGAGGTCCAGCAGGAATCGCCGCTGCTGCACTTTACGTCGCTGCTTTAATAAATGACGAGAAAAAAACTCAAAGAGAAGTTGCAGACATTGCAGGAATAACAGAAGTCACAATAAGAAATCGTTACAAAGAGTTAATTGAAAAACTTAATTTAGAAGAAAAAATCAAACAAAAAGAAGCAGAATCAAAAAAGAAATAATCACCAATCAAATTTCATTTTCCCATTTCTCTTTAACAATCTTTTATCTATTTCTCTTTCACTAACAATCATCTCATTAACAACAAAAAAGATTATGTATAATAAAATGGGCAAAAGCAATAAAAAATTTCTTTCAAAGAATAAACTAAAAAAATAAAAATATATTACTAAAATTAAAAGCAAAATTGCTGTAAGAATCCCTCTTTTATTTTCCATAAGAACTAAAAAATAAAATTTGCTTTTTAAAGATTTATACTCAAAACAAACTTTTTTATATTAACAAATTATTTATTTTCATGCGGAGATGCCGGAGTGGTCAAACGGGACAGGCTTAGGACCTGTTAGCTTAGTGCTTACGAGGGTTCGAATCCTTCTCTCCGCATATGATTCTCACCCCAAGGGGTTTCCCACAGGGATGACTCAACTTTGTTGAGCCTCGATTCCTTCTCTCCGCATTCTCAAAAAAAATGTTCTAATTAGATCATTACTCAACTCCAAAAGAGTTCTCAAACTCTAAAATATTTGAAACATGTTTTAAAACAACATTAGGAATCCCTTCACAACTTTCCCAAGTTTTATCAGGACAAGCATTATTAATATTCCCTATGCCCCAATTATATGCAGCAAGAATTATTTTTTTATCTTTAAGCCCATAATCTTCTTGCAATTTTTTATAATATGTTGTTCCTATATTAATATTATTATCAACATTCATCCATAAATTATTTTCGAATAATTTTTCCTTACCAACATCTTTTGAAGCAATTTCTGTAATTCCCATATATCCAAAAGAAGTTTTATCAAGATGTGCTTTATTCTCACAATTAGATTCTTGAAGAATTATTGCTTTTATTAAATTTTCAGGAATATTATTTCCCCCGCTATATTTAGCAATAGCTGTTTTTAATTTTTCATCTTCAAAACAAAAAGTGTCTTTTTCTGACAAAAATGTTGGTTTAGGAAGAATAGGTTCTGTTTTAACTGCAACAACTTCACCATTATTCTTTTCTTCAACTCCTGTATTCCACATACCACCAGGATTTTGATCTTCATCACTAAAAATATCCTTTCCTTTATCAACAACCAAACCAACATAAACCCTTACTTTCAAATACAACAACTTAGCTTTTTCTCTATTAAAGAAAACCTTCTTCACACTTTTTTCACTAAGAGCATCATCAATCAACTTTATCTTCTCATTATTATTTGCTACATTTATCCTCTTAATTAAATCCTCAAACCCAGTAAAACTCAAATAATTTCCTGCTTCTCTTAATTTCTCAAGTGCATCTTCTTTAACTTCTTTTAATCCTTCTAAACTAGAATTAAACACAACTGCTTCCCCAACACTTTCTTCGTCAAGCCAGCATTTTATATTCCCTCCACAAGTTCCAACATTAACCCATCTTGAATTATCTGTTGATTCTCCAGGATTGTCTGTCGCACAAACTCGCACAATTCCTTGGTTGTAAATTTGAGGGTCAAGCACTCTTTCTGCACCAGCCTGAATATTTGGAGTTAACATACTATACAAACTCGCGCTTCCTGAAATGCACTCTTTCTCTGACTTAATATCTGTTCTCTCTGCTTGGTCCTTCACATACTCATCCTGAACATAATCCAAAGCAAACGAAGTAGAAACTTCCTTAAACCCGCACTCTTCCTGTCCTTGAACATTAATACACAACTTCTTGTAACCTGAAACCTGAAGCATGTCCTTTGTCTCTGAAGCATAGCCTCCTCTTTCAATATAACCTGAAGCAACATCTACTCTCGAAGCATCTGCATAAAAAGAACTTCCTGTAGGGTTCTTCAAATAAACACTATAATAAACACCTATGTCCTTTCCAGCATAAATATGATAAAACACTTTATACTGCGATGTAGGTGGCACTGTCGCTGTTGTGAATGTTGTCTCGTGGAACCATCCATGATACTGCGAAGGCGAATCAGGTTCAACCAAAGCATCAAAAAAGTCCCCGCTCGCAGGATACCTTGCTGAAATAAAATTCTTACAAACAGCACTTCCTATTTCATCAGTCAACCGAACCTTAAACGCAGCAAACGCATTAGCACCATAATAATTAGTAAAATAATTAACAGACCTTCCTGCCGCGTCCCATGAACCTTGCACATCCATATATTCCCCGCCACCTCTTCCTGCTGTCAACAAAAACTGAATTGCTGTTGGAATAGTAATATCTAAAAAAGGAATTGCTTGTTTCCAGAAAAAATCACACAAATAAATACTATGAATCTCATCGCAAATTCCAACTGTCTCTCCTGTGTCTAAACTATGTTGCAAGCAATCTCCATAATTTTTATAAATAGAAAGCAGAGATTCAATTCCAGCATTAATACCAGTAAGGCAAACAGGAACAAGCACCCCTCCATCAGAAGGCATTCCAAAATTAGGCAGACACAACAACAGCCCACCAATTATCCCTGACTGAATAACATTACTAACCCTATATGCCCCTCCTAAATCACATCTGCTTTCTGGACAAATAACAGGGTCACAAACATTAAACAGCAACGCACAATCTTTAGGAGACATAAAATCAACACACTCTGTTCCAGCCCCAGCATAAGGATTCCCAACAGGAACTTTTCTTCCATCAATATTAACACTAGTTATTCCATCTTCATATTTACTAGATACATCTCTTAAAACATTAATAGCCTTCTTTGCCCATTTATTTGTTTCCTCTACACTAAGAGCTCCAAGCCTACCTTCAGCAGGAGGATTCTCTCCAACCCTCACACCAATACAATCATCATCCCCTCCCATTGCTTCCTCTTTATTATTTCCCATAACATTACAAAGATAAAAATACGACGGCATTGAAGAATCCCCATAAGCCACCATTTTCCCAGAACCAGTGCTTGTAAAAGCATAAAAACCTTCATCAATATCAACAGGCACAACTTTTGGCAAATTCTTATATTCTGTAGAACCATGATAAAGTGCTTGATAATTTTTATATTCATTTTTGTAAGAATTTCCATCTTGAATATCAAATTCCAATTTCAAAGGATTTGTACTACCAGCAGGAGTTAATTTTTTTCCATCAATATTATAACTTTTAGTAATAACCCCATCCTTACCAAAAACAACAAAATACCTCTTAGAAGAATCATCTGCACCAACAGTAATACGAGCATAAGAACCTTTTCGAATCTCTTTTTTAATAGCATCTGTTAAATCAAAATTTGATTCAAATTCTGTATAAATTTTAGGGTTTGAAATTCCTTTAGTCGTTGTCTTTTCTGAAGAAACCACAGTAACATCTGATGAATCCACTCCATAATAACTTGCAACCCCTTCATGAGTAGTAGATAATTTATAATCCTCATCAATCCCGTCCCAAATAATATCTGATTCTTTTTTAAATTCCTCTTCAGAAATTAAGCCCTTACTTTTTAATTCTTGCAACCGAAGAAGATTAATTAATTCATTTTTATAATTTTCATCTTTAAGAAGTTCTTTTGATGCTCTGTCGTCCTTAATTTCATTAAAATATTCTTTCTCTAACTTTTCACTCAACACCATCTTATCTCCCTCCTCTACATAACCATCAACAAGTTTATCTCTTCTCTCAAGTCTGTTAGTATCTATTTCAGCCTGTGTCTCAATATCTCTATTTATATCCTCATTCTTTTCATATAAACAAGCTTGCATATTTTCTGCATCTTTACATACAACATTTCTATAATGTTCTGTAACTTCTTGCCTTGCGCCTGCCCTTCCATCAAACCCAGTAAAAAAATTCTTTGTTGTCAAAAACATGCTCGTTGCAAGACACGCTGTTTTCATTCCAGTAATAACATTGCCAAGTTTATTTGAAATCTCTTCCCACTTTTCAATTGTCTCATTCAAACTCTTAATTTTCTCCTTTGTTCTTTCAGGAGAAAGTTGAATCGCCCGCTTCTCAATTCCAATATTAAATGTAAATTCAGCCTCAGTTCCAACATTATCAATACTCGGAATTACAGAAACTTTTGCCAACTTTTTCAAATTTATTTTCCTCAAAACAATCTTTATGCCTCCAAAACTTTCAAAAACATCTTCTTTCAACTTAATTCTTTTGGAATCACTTTTATCTTTATCATCAAGATAACTAACTTTAACCTCAGCATAATCCTCATCAAGAGAAATCAACTGCACTGTAAACTTTTCATCTTTTAATTCAACAACCTCGTTCTTTGTCAAAATATAATCTTTGTCACCAACACTAACTTCTGCACTATATTCATCTTCACTTGGTTCAGAAATTCCTTCAAACCAAATGTTGTTAACAACTCCATTAACCACAACATCTAAATTAGCACTTTCTGAATTCGCAAGAGCAGATTCACTACAAATTTTCTCAACACCATTCAAGTATTTTGACTCAGGATACCTTTCTCTAAATTTCTCACAAAAAATAGCAGCATTTGCCTTTTGTCTAGCATTATTAGCAATTTCTATCTTTCCCTGCAACGCAAACTCACCATAACTCACATCTTTTAAATTTTCATCTTCGTCAAATTTCAAACTAGAATAACTTTTAATAATTTCATCATAAGTTTCAATTGCTTTTTTATAATTATCTTCAACACCAATAGCAAATGTTTCATCTTGCGCACCTGCAAAACCAACAACATTTATTTTTTTACCAAAAACATCTTTCTCCTCACCATAATAAATCCCATCAAGTTCTCCTTCTTTTACATCAGGAATTGTATCTAAATTAATAACCTTATTTAACACAGATTCAACACTTCTCGCAATTGACGACAACTTACTATCACTTAACTTTTCTCCTAAATCAACTGAAGAATTATAAAAATAAATAGTTAAATTTTTCTCCTCTTTTGTATCAATAACTTTTCCTGCACTAATATCTTTAGCACCAATATAACCAACATAAACATAAGTTTTTTTATCAGCATCCTCAAAAACCTTTTGCCCAAGAGAAACATCTTGTTCAGTTTCACCAACACCTAATCTAACTTTAGGAGCAATCTTAAAATCAAAAGTTTTGCTACCATCATCTGTACTACAATAAACTTCAACTTCTTGAGACAACCCTTTTTTATCTAAACTTTTTACATAACACTTGTTGTCTAAAAATTTCTCTCCTTTGATAACTTCAACAGTCTCACCACTAATTTCAAACTTTGCCCGAGTATCTGGAACAACCAATCCATCTAATCTCAACTGCAAACTCGCAAGACAATAAAATCCAGGAACATTAACCTTTCCTGAAGTTTTGCCTTTTGTCAAACTCGTGCTTGTAATTTTATCGTTTTGATTTTGGTAAATAGAAATAGTCGCACTATTTTTTTCAATATTCTCTGCTTTCAAAAATCCCTTGCCTTTCCAAAAACCATATTGCTTATAATTCAAAGCCCAATCCTCATCACTTATTTGAGGAAGATAATATGTTGCCTTACCAATTCCAAAAGCATTTTTAACATCATATTTTATATTCGCTGTCATATTTCCCCGCACAAAATCTGGCATTGCTGATTCATTCGGCTGCTTCTTCAAAACAACAACAGCATAACCAATATTATTCAATACAGGAGAATTCAATAAAGTGGACTGGCTCGTTTTAATCCCAGCGTTCGCAGGATGAAACCCAACACCAGAAACCTCTTTAGGATAATCTCCCTTAAAAGAAATACTCTCAATTGCTTCAACCTCTATCAAAGGATTTATCTTTGTCGCTACCAACTGGCAAAAAACAGGAACATTCTGCTCCTCAAGCAAATCACTCCGAACAACTGTCGGCGTGCAACCCAACGGAGAAACCTGAACCACAAAATCCTGCCCTGCTTCACAAGAATCTTTATTAAAAGTATTAGTCAAACTTATCCCTTTAGAATTCAAATAATTAGAAGAACTTGTTGGAGGAATATACTGAGTAGTTGAACGACTATAAGCAGAAATAGAAACAATCAACAAAACTCCAATTAACAAGCACATTCCAAATTTTATTTTTCTATTATCTATCATTTAAACTGAATATCCAAATTTAATTCTTCAAACAAAATATAATTATTCTGCAATTCTTCAATTGACTTCGGCGTCGGCAAACTTTCTGCATTTATTTCAATAAAATTTGCATCTGCTAATTCAGATTCCAAGATATAATAATTTTCTTTCCCTCCACCAGACAAGGCATTTGAAACAATCTGTGCAGGCATTGTAACATCAAAACATTCTTGTTTAGTCAATCCAATCAAACCTCCTAAACCAGATTGCGGGACTTCAACACATTGCTCGCGAGTAGTCTCATCTAACTTCAAAGACGAGTTCTTGTAAACATAAACACTAATCTCATATTGCCCCTCGCCCAACTCAACACTCTTTTGCTCAGGATAAACAATTGTCTTAGAAGCATCATCAGAAACAAAACTAATAATTGCTGTGCCTCCTTTATTTAATTCAACATCTAACTCGTAAATCTTATCCAAAATAATATCTACACTTCCAGTTTCAACAGTTGAATAAACATACTTCGCATTCCCAAACCCTTCTGCTTTCACCATAATTTGCCCATTAACACATTGAGGAAAATCCCCTACCAAATTTCCAAATTCTGTATTTCCAATATCACAAGTAACCCCCAAGCAATCATAAGAAATCTCTGCTTCTACCATGTTTAATTTTGTATCATAAACATTCACTTCAACTAAGGTGTTTTTGTATTTACACACATCAGAAACTCCTATATCAACTGCACTAACTTCTAAAGATTCTCTTGGGCGATTGTTTTGAATCACAACGGCAACAGGGAATTGAAAAATTTCTTCTCCTTCCTGAACTTGAACTAAAACAGGATATCTAACATTATAAACAAAATGATAAGGGACATAACAAAAACCTAAAACACCTAAACCAGGTTGATTCCCAACTGGCTCAGAAATTAAAATGCTTTCTTCAGAAGGAACAACCTCAAAACTATTTGGCCAATTTTTAGAATTAATAAACCTAACATTACTTTCAACAGGAACATCAATAATAAAATATTTATTCTCTTCTTTTTTCAATGAATAATCTCCTCCACTTGTTTTCAGTGCAAAAGTATTTGCCTCAATCGCTTCCTGTAAATCATCAAAAACATCGTCGGCATTCCAAGTCAAAGGAGAACATGTCAACTCAACACCGTCAACAGGAGCATAAAGCCTCAAATTATCAACAGCATAATTTTCTAAAAACAAATCCGTCTGTTCTTTCTGGTAAATTTCTATTGCAGAATCATACAACATTCCAAGTTTTGAATTAATTTCAACATTATGATTCTTAATAACAACACTATCTTCCTCTCTTTCAAAACCCATATCCATTTCCAATTTTACATTAACTTTCTCTTCACCTATTTTAACACTTGCCTCTGGAACTCCTTGATTAATCTCAAAACCCTGTTCATAATATTCGTCAAAAACACATTTATTTATTTTCTCTTCAATAAAATCCTCTAATTGATTTTCCATTTCATTCTTAGAAGGAACCTGTTCTTTCTGAACATTATTCCCAGAAACATAATACCAATAAGGAACAGGGTTTCCTAAAAAGTTAAGTTGCGACGAGAAAGGCATATATTTTGAGCCAGGTTCAAAATCAGGCAAATAAATATAACCTGCTTGACTTTCTAAAATATCTATCCCTGTTAAAATTTTACTTTCTAAACAAGATAAAAAATTATTATAAACCGGTTCAATACTCACTGGAATTTTCTCGCCAATAATAGAATCTCTATACGAATAAAAAACAACAGCCCCTCCAATAATAACAATCGCGATTAAGATAAAAATAGTCACTTGTCCCCTCTTCTTTTCCATGAACAATTAATGAAAATTATCTATATAAAGTTTATGAAGAATTACCTCTTACGTGATTGGAAATAATTTATTGCTCCAAAAAGCATTAGAATCCCTCCAACAAAAATTATCCAAGAATCAAACTTAGAAACATACTCTGGAATGCTAAAAAAATTAAAAGGAAAATTTATAAAATAAGCCCCAAGAATTAAATAAGATGAAAAAATAAAAACATTAACGTGCTTTTTTTTAATTGGGTAATATTCCTCTTTTGTCATAAACATACTTAATTAACATTATATTTAAATATTTGGGAAAACAAAGATAAGGAATTATATCGTGCGATTTCCATCGGAGGCTCTTGAAGAAATCGCTTACCTGAACAAGAAGGGAAATTCCAAAAAACCGCTTAGGTTTTTTTGTGGCCTCATAGTCCAGTGGCTAAGACATATCCTCAACATGGATAAAACCCAAGTTCGATTCTTGGTGGGGCCATTAACACTAACTTTAAAAACTGATTTTTTCTATGAATTCTATGAAGATTCCAAAAACTACAAATAGATTTTGCCCATCTTGTAAAAAGAAAACAGAACAAAAAATAAAAATAGTTGGAACAGGATTCAAAAGAGGAACACTTACACGAGGTTCGATTTCACGAGCAAAAAAAAGAGGATTAGGCACAGGAATTGGAAATAAAGGAAAATGGGGTTCAAAACCTCCAATAACAAAAAACAAAAGAAAATCAAAAACAACTAAAAAAACAAACATAATGTATACTTGTCAAGAATGCAAAAAATCTAAATACCAAAAAAAAGGACAAAGAGCAAGTAAGGTAATACAAGAATAATCAAATGAAAAATTCAATTAAATTAAATGTGGCTTGGATGCGATTTCCATCAGAGGCTTTTGAAGAAATCGCCAACCTGAACAAAAAGGGAAAATCCAAAAAAACCGCGAGGTTGTTTTAAATGGCTAAAATAAAAAGAAAACAGAAATTTTTTGATGTTGAAATTCCTTTGATAAATAAAACTACAAATCTAAGGGCATTTGAACTAAAAGATTTAGATGGAAGATTCTTAAAATACGACTTAACAAGAATCTTAAAGGGCAAAAGTACAATCATTCAATTAAAAGTAAAAATAGAAAAAGATAAAGCGATCGCTTATCCAAGAAAAATAAAATTAATGCCTTCTTATCTAAAAAGAATGGTGAGAAAAGGAACAAACTATGTCGAGGATTCATTTTCTGTGGACTCTGAAGATTTTCAATTAAAGGTAAAACCATTTTTAATCACTAGACGGAAAGTTTCAAGAGCAGTTAGAAAAGCCTTAAGAGAAAAAGCAAAAGAAGAATTAACAGAATATTTTAAAGATAAAGATATAGACACAATTTTTCAAGATTTATTAAAAAATCAAATACAAAAACCTTTAAGTTTAAAACTCAAAAAAATTTATCCTTTATCTCTTTGCGAAATTAGAGTTTTAGAAGCTAAAGAAAAATAACAAACCTTTTAAAATATCTTCTTCTAATTTTTACTATGTGATTTCCATCGGAAGCTCTAAAAGAAATCACCAACCTGAACAAAAAGGGAAAATCCAAAAAAACCGCAAGGTTGTTTTGATATGCCTGTGTAGCTCAGTGGCTAGAGCACCAGTCCTGTAAACTGGGGGTCGGGAGTTCAAATCTCTCTACAGGCTTTTTTAAAATGTGGCAAGATATTGTAATAACCATTAGCATAATCTTTTTTGCGTACGCACTAATTCCACAAATAATTCAAGGATTCAAAAAAAGAAAACAAGACATTCTTCTTCAGACATCATTAATAACCTCTATAGGAATGTATGCTATAACAATTGCATATTTAACCCTTAACTTAATATTTTCCTCCATTACCGCTGCAATAACCGGAACACTTTGGGCAATTATTGCAATACAAAAAATATTTTATAAATAATTCTTTCAACTTAACAGCTGTGCCATAACATTTTTATAGAGCTCATTCTAAAATTTATTAGGGGAAAACGAATACTTATTACTTTTATTCCCCAAAAAGAAATTATTGATAATCAAAAGAAAATTAGAAAGATTTCTAAAATAAAAGTGGAAAGGGAATCTTATTCAAATATTTTAACTCCAAGCAGAGATTGGTTTTAAAATGATACAAAAAAAATTTAAGAAATTTATGGAACAAATTGATATCGCAATAATTGGTGCAGGAATTGTAGGATTAGCGATTGCAGCAGAAACAACAAAAGATTATGAAAATGTTTTTGTTTTTGAAAAAAACGAAAAGTTCGGACAAGAAACAAGCAGCAGAAACAGCGAAGTTATTCATGCAGGAATTTATTATCCAAAAGATTCGTTAAAAGCAAAATTATGTGTAAAAGGCAAGGAGATAATTTACCAACTTGATGAAAACTTAGTTTCATATAAAAAATTAGGAAAATTGATAGTGGCTATTAATGAAAACGAAATTCAAGATTTAGAAAATATTATAAAAAATGCTTCTGAAAATAATATTCTTGATTTAAAAATATTAGGCAAAAAAGAAATAAATAAAATTGAACCAAACATCAATGCTGTTGCAGCAATTTACTCACCATCAACAGGTATAGTGGACTCTCATAAATTAATGAAGTATTTTATCGCACAAGCAAAGAGTAACTTTGGAATGAATCCAATTTTTTATAATTCAGAAGTTATTGGAATTGATAAAGTAAAAGAAGGATATAAAGTTACTATCACACAACCCAATAATATTAAAGAAACTTTCTTAACAAGAATTCTAATTAATTCTACAGGACTTCAGGCAGATAAAATTGCAGAAATTGCTGGAATTAATGTTGATTCTGCTAGATACAGATTACATTTTTGCAAAGGAGAATACTTTTCAATAAACTTTAGATATAATAAAAAAACAAACCATCTTATTTATCCTATTCCTACAAACATAGACCTAGGGATTCATTCTGTCTTAGGATTTGATAAAAGTTTAAAACTTGGACCAAATGCTTTTTATGTTAATGATATAAATTATAATGTTGATATCTCTCGTCAAAAAGAATTTTATGACTCCGCTAAAAGATATTTGCCTTTTCTAGAATTCGATGATCTTTCTCCCCATATGGCAGGAATTCGTCCAAAACTTCAAACTAGAAATGAAGATTTTCGTGATTTTGTTATTAAGGAGGAAAGTGATAAAGGATTTCCTGGCTTAATTAACCTTATAGGAATAGAATCACCCGGATTAACTGCTGCCCCTGCTATTGGAAAACATGTAAATAAAATAGTAAAAGAAATATTTTAAATAAAAATATTATAACATATAATATTATTTTCACCATCACTACAGCAATAACCGGAACACTTTGGGCAATTATTGCAATACAAAAAATATTTTATAAATAATTATCTTATCTTAACAGCAGTTCCATAATCAAATCAAAGATTTTTCTATGCTCGCAAGCTCGTCCAAAACAAAGTTTTGCATCACTTCAGTTTCACGGCAGTGCCATAAGCAAGCATTTCAGATGCTCCTTGCATTACCATTGAAGTCATAAATCTAACTCCAATAACAGCGTCGGCATTTTTATTAATTGCCTCATTTATCATTCTATTAAATGCTTCATCTCTTGATTGAGAAGTCATCTCAGTATATGTTTTAATTTCTCCTCCAATAAGGTTCTTAAAACCTGCACCAATATCTCTTCCTATGTTCCTCGCACGAACCGTGCTTCCGCGAACAACTCCTAAAATTTCAGCGACTTTTTTCCCAGGAATTTCTTCGCCTGTTGTTACAATTATATTTGTCATTTCTTTTTACCCCCAGACTTTATTTGTTCTATCTTGTCTTCTCTTTTATTAAACAAAATAAAAAACCCTATAACAAAAATAGGAATTCCATAAATCCAAATCCAAAAAATACTTTTTTCGTTTAAAAAAAAAGGCATAATAATTAAAATCAATCCTACTAAAATCAAACTTGCTCCTGTAATTGTTCTACTAATTAAATTCATAAAAAAAGAAAATCTTCAAAGTTAATAAATTTAACTTTTTACAAAAAAGATTATACACTTACAGCTTTTAATTTTTTTAAAAAATTCTCATCTAAATTAATCAATTTAGCAGCTTTCTCTAATTGTTTTAAAGCATTTTCAAAAGTTTTCATTTTATTCTTTACAATAAGGGCAAGAACTTCGACTTGGAGTTCCCTTCACATATTTTTCATATAATTCTATATGTTCCAAATTACAAAATGCTCTTTTTACTTTTTCTTTAAATTCCGGAACTTTTACTTCTCTAAAAAGTTCTTTTCCTTTTTCAATTTTACTTCCACAATAATTACATTTTTTTCTAAATAAACTCATTTTAATTTTTTCCTAATTTTAATTCTTCATAAACTGCTGTTGCAGCAATTGCTCCTTCTGAACAAGCAGTTATAATTTGCTTTAAATAATTATTTGTTAAATCCCCTGCTGCAAAAATACCTTCTTCATTAGTCTTTTGTTGATTATCTGCAATGATATATCCTTCTTCTGTTTTTAGATTCAAATTCTTTGACAATTTTTTATCAGGTTTAAAACCAATCTCAACAAAAACACCATTTACATTTAAATTATCCCCATTATCAAGTTTAATTCCTTTAATAGAATTCTCTCCATAAATTTCTATTATATTTAAATTAAATATTGATTTAATCTTTTTTTCTTTTTCAAGTTGTTTTAACCATATCGGATCTACTCTGAAAAATTTATCTTTCCTATAAATAACATAAACTTTTTTGGCATGTTCTGCTAATAATAATGCCGCGGTTATCGCTGCATTCCCTCCTCCAGCAACGGCAACAATTTTATTTTTATAAAATGCAGCATCGCATGTGGCACAATAACTAACACCTTTTCCTAAAAATTCCTTTTCTCCTTTAATATTTAATTCTTGTTTTTCTCTACCTGTTGCTAAAATTATTTTTTTTGTTCTATATTGTTCTTTATTTGTTTGAACAAAAAATCCATTTTCATTTATTACTTTAATAACTTCTTCTTGTTTAATTTCTCCACCTAATTCTTTAACATGATTAATAATATTTTGAGTAAGTTCAAATCCAGAAATATTGTTTTGAGAAGGATAATTACATACCTTATATGCTTCAGATATTGCCCCTCCATTTATTTTTCCAATTATCAAAAAATCCAAATTATATCTCGCAGCATATATTCCAGCCGTTAAACCCGCAGGTCCGCTTCCAACAATTATTAAATCATATTTTTTTTTCATTTTTTTGAATTCATTGTTTAAATTCTTTCACAAACTTCGCATCCTGTACATTTATTTTCGCTTCCATTTTGTTTAAAATTATACATACATATTCATCTATAAATTTTATTATTTTTGATTATTTTAATTTACTTTAGGTCGGATAATTTTATCATTATCTGCTACTTTAGTCCATGTTGTTTTATCATATAAAGGTCTTTGGCTTATTTTATAAATTGGCATTGAACCTGCATAAACTCCATCATCTTTAATTTCTAAAACAATATTATCTGAATTATAAGGAGGTTGTTTTTTTATCATTCCCATAATAGCGTTAATTGCTACATCTTGTTTCATTCGTGTCCAAGGTTTATCTTTAGTCATATTCGTGTCAATAGTGTGGGGGAATATTGAAGCAAATCTTAAATCAAGTCCTTTTTCTTTAGCATATAATCTAATATTTTGTAATCCTGCGGTTACACCTGCTTTTGAAGCAGTATAAGCAGGAGAAACATCATCCCAAGATCTTATACCAGAGATTGAACTTACTAGAAATGTAAGTTCTGGCTTCCTTTTGCTTTCTTTATATTTTTTTAGCCATTGTTCTGTTAAGTATAAAGGTGTTATCATATTCAAATATAATGTTTTTTGATAATCCGTTAAAGTTGAGTTTGGGGAAATTGTTTGAGGTAAATATCCTGCATTGTGCACCATCATCTCGATTCCTCCAGTTTCATATATCCAATCTATAATTTCGTTTAATGTTTCTTCTTTGGTTATATCAGCAGTTTTATAAGATAATGTTCCTCCGTTATTCTGAACTTCTTGTTGGAGAGATTGTAATTGTGATTCTGTTCTTGCTACAGTAAGTATTTCTGCGCCTTCTTTGGCAATTTGTAAAGACAAAGCTCTACCTAAACCTTTACTTCCTCCTGTTATAAATACACGTTTGCCCCTAAACATTTTATTTATCCTTTATCAATGTTTTTATATAATTAAGTAATCTTACATTTGTTTGAAGTTTTTCAGGATTTGATTCGGCTCTTCCAGGTTCAGAATATAGGAAATCTAGTGATTCTGTTCCTTTAGAAGGGAATCTTGCAAAAGTAACACTATTTTCTAAAGGATTAAATTCTACTGGCCTATAATCTTTATTATACCAGTCCTTTTGACTTGTAAAATCATTAGTATGAGTTTTTAAGGAATCATAATCTGCTGTTGGCTGAACTGGAGAGGGAGATTTACCTTCTTTTTTAGTGGGAAGGCCTCCTGCTTTAGCAATAATATTATACAGAGGAATTACTTCTGGGATAATTTCAAAATGTTTATCTGGAATATGTGACGCCCAAATTGAAGTTATTTCACTTTTGCGGAATTTTTGTGTTGGTGAATATAAACTGTTTGGAAATAATCCTATTGGAACCATGTTTAATTCTCCAATTAAAACTTTTCTTAATGAAAACGATTCAGGTGTTAAAACAAATTCTGTTGATAAGGGAATACTGTTTTTTTGCAATAATGGAATAAATCTTCTAAAATAAGTATTCATAATACCTTTTCTTCTACCTTTTAATGAATCAAGTTGGGTTTCATCAATTAAGAGAGTGCCATTATTGTAAATTAAAGAAGTTGCTCCGATAACTTTTTCTCTGTCTTTAAAAACAATCCAATTATAGTTAGGATTTAATGATGTTGATTTTAACCATTCTGGATTGAAAATAGTATTTTCGGGATTTAGATGTGAATTGCCAAACCAATCTCCTTTTTCATAAGCTCTTTTATATAAATTTATAAATTGTTCAAAGTGGTTTTTATTTAAAAGTTCAAGAGTAATACCAGTGTCATTATTAAGATTTTTATCCCTATCAATTTCGCTTTTAATTAGTTCGTTTAACTTTCTAATATTTTTGTTCATTTAACTTTCCTTTGAATTTAGTAGTCTAAACTAAATTAATTACTTTAGATAAATCTGCTTTTAGCGATTCTTTCGGACGCAAACCAATAAATTCTTGAATCACTTTTCCATCTTTAAAAAGTTTCATATTTGGTATACTCTGAATTTGATATTTTATAGCCAATGCTTGATTTTCTGGAACTTCTGTATCAATTTTACCTATTTTTATTTTTCCTTCTAATTCTTCAGACAAATCATCTAATACAGGAGCCATCACCAAACAAGGACCACACCAAGGTGCCCAAAAATCAACTAAGATAGGAATATCAGATTGCAAAACTTCTTCTTTAAAATTCTTACTTGTTAGTTCAATTGTTTTTGACATTTTTTAAATCTAAATTTAATTTATTACTTAAAAAATAAAATGATTATTTAAAGGAACCGGAGTATTTATCAATTTTTCTTTAAAAATGAAATACTCTTACCATTTATGTATCTCACTCTCAACTTTTTGCACCCAATTATTAATTATCTCTAATATTCTCTTTTTTAAAATTAATTTTTTTAAAATAGAATAAACAAAAATATATCCTCCTTTCTCCAAATTTTTTTGACCTCTCTTTATTAATCCTTTTTTATTAATTTCATTTATAGCTTTTTGAGAAGTTGATAATCCTATTTTAAATATTTTAGAAATTTCTTGGGTTGTAAATTTTTTATTAGAATTTTCCATTAAATATTCTAATATCTTAAATTCTGTTTTTGTAAAATTAAGGCTACATCTAATAACTTCTTTTAAATCAAATTTCTTGCATGCAAAATCTATCATTTTAATTATTCTTTCATAAAATCTTTAACTTTTCCAGATGCTTCTTTAGACTTCAATCCTTTTTCTTTTAATGCTGTTTCCATATTTGGCCCAATTCTTTCTGCAATAACTAAATTAACTTTCTTATCTGCCAACATATGAGCAACACTCCAACCAGCACCGCCTCCACCAACAGCAAAAGGGTTTTTTATTGTCTCGACTAATTTCCCTTTTTCAAAAACCAAATAAAAAGGGGCTCGAGCACCACGAGAACTTATTTCACTACTTTCATTCTTTCCTTCTGACGCAATTGCAATTTTCATTTTTATTTTACCTCCATTAATTTATTTATAATTATTCCTTGAATAACAGATACAAAGATCATAATAATCCCTAATACAATCACATATTTCAAAGAAAAATAAAATACCATCAAGGGCAAAAGAGGAATCTTAATTGCTCTATTATAAAGAAAACAAGAAATCAATCCATAATTCAAACCTTTATCTTTTAAATCCGCCAAAAAAGGATACCACATATAAATAGCCCCAGTAGATAAAATCCCTCCAATAATTACAAAAATCCATTTTTTCATTCCTTTTTCTCCCAAATGTTTTGCAACAAACTTTGATGTGAAAAAATAATTCATAATCCCCATTAAAACAAATACCAAAAAGAAAATAGGAATTATTTTAATTAACAAATTTAAAAAATAACTCAAAGACGATTCAAAAATAAAAGGATTGATAATAAATAAAATAAAATAAATAGTTCCAACTAAAATTAAAAACACCCATTTATTTTCTATCTTTTTCATCAAAATACCCCCAAAATTATAACCGTTAAAATAGCGACGATAATAGCAAAAATAAAAGAAGATAAATTTCTCAAAACTGCAAATTTTTTACCTAATATCATTGACTCTGCAGGCAATTGAATAACTCCTACACTAACCCATGCAACTAAAAAAGCAGTAACAGCCATTAAACCAACTCCTTGTTCTAAAAATTCTCCTCCAAGTATATAACTTGTAATAGGATTTCCAGCAGAAATGCTTCCAACTAAACTTCCCAAAATTGGGTCAAAAATAGAATTCTTAAAAATACTCAAATAAAACGATTTAGGAATAATAGTAATAATTAAACTAAAAAGTAAGATAGTCCCAAATATTATTGGCAAAGTATTCACTAATGATTTTGCTGCTTTAAACATTGAATTTTTAAAA
>CAZRAT010000006.1:0-32339 GCA_964598185.1 Candidatus Woesearchaeota archaeon
GAGAAATTAAAAAAATTCCGATTAGATTAATATGGATTCCTGGAATCAAGCCTGTGAAAGTTCCAGCGAAGATTCCTAACAAAAGAAAAGAGATTATTTGGATTAGCATTTATTGGAAACATTTAATAATTAATAATTATTTGTGTGTTGATAAAAGGAGATAAGAATCGCTTCGCAAATATAATTTGCAAGCAAATTACATAATGGTTGATAAAAAATTAAGTGTTGAAGAAAGATTTGATTTAATAAAGAAAGTTGGAGAAGGGGGAGAAATAATTGGTGAAGAAGAATTAAAGAAAATGTTGGAGTCTGGAAAAACAATTATTGCTTATGATGGTTTTGAGCCTTCAGGTTTGGCTCATATTCCTTTTGGATTGCTTAGAGCAGAAAATATTAAATTAATGTTAAAAGCAGGTGTGAAATTCAAATTATATTTAGCAGATTATTTTGCGTTTATTAATAACAAACTTGGAGGAGATTTAAAGAGAATTAAAAGAGCAGGAGAATATTTTATTGAAATGTGGAAGGCTTGTGGGGTTGATATATCTAAAGTAGAAATTATTTGGGCTTCTGAAAAAATGGATAACTTAGAATATTGGGATAGGGTTTTGAATGTTGCAAAAGAGACAACTCTTAATAGAAGTATAAGGGCAACAACAATAATGGGTAGGAAAGAAGGAGAATTACAATCTACTGCGCAATTATTTTATCCAAGCATGCAGGTTTCAGATATTTTTGAATTAGATGTAGATATTTGTCAATTAGGTTTAGATCAGCGAAGAGCAAATGTTTTAGGAAGAGAGATTGCTGCTAAAAAAAAGTGGAAAAAACCAGTTATTATTTCTCACCATATGATTCTTGGTCTTCAAGGAGTTCAACAAGGAAAAAATAAAGAAGAAATCCTTTTGACTAGCAAAATGAGTAAAAGCAAACCTGAAACTTGTATTTATATGCACGATACTCAAAAAGATATAGAAAGGAAAATAAATAAAGCATATTGTCCTGAAAAAATTATTGAAGGAAATCCTCTTTTTGATTATTTAAAATACCTTATTTTTAAGAGATATTCTAAAATAAAAATATCTCGTTCTGAAAAATTTGGAGGAGATTTAGAATTAAATTATTATGAATTAGAAGAAATTTACAAAAAAGGAAAATTACACCCTTTAGATCTTAAAAAAGCAGTTTCATTTTATTTAGATGAAATGATAGAACCAATTCGAGAATATTTTAAGAAAAATAAAAAAGCCAAAAAACTTTATGAAGAAGTTAAGAAGTATAGTATAACAAGATAATTCCTTGGTTCTAAATTTAACCTTAAAGAATATTTAGAAAAAGTTGGAAGTAATTTTTTAATCCCAATTCTCTTTCCTTACAACTCCGGTTCCCATCATTACTCCCCCTGATCTTGGTCTTTTCTTTCTTCTTTCCTTATATTGATCAAATTCTTTTCTATATCTTTTAAATCCTTTTATTGCTGGGCCTGCTCCTGGATTGATTTTTTCTAAGGCCTTAATTGCAAGTTCTTCTTGATTTTTCCTCATGTAATCTTTAACTTCGGCACCTCTTTGTTTTACAGATCTTTTAATTTTGTCAAATCTCTCCCCCCCATAGACTGGAGTTGAATAACTAATAGTGCCTGCTAGAATAATTGTCCCGATAGTTGCTAATAAACTTTTTCTCATTTTTCACCTCCTTTCATCTTTTTGATAATATAGGTATGTAATCTTATAAAGTTATCTTGTCTTAAATTCAACAACATCTAAATCTTTTAATTTATGTTGGAGCCCGATTTTTTGTCCTGCGAATTTTGAGGAGGGCCCCCAGATTCTGGTTTCCTTGACTTTTTTAGAAAATCCTTTTAGAATTTTCTCTGCAACATCTTTTAGTATTGAATCTGGTTTCATGATTATTGGTTTTGGCGATTTTTCTTTTCCTGGTTCTTTTGTGTAGACCCTTATTTTATCAAAACTATGGAAGATTTTATTTTTTAATTCATCCAAGTTTTCTTTTGTTTTTGTAGAAATTAAAACAAAATTATATTTTTTAGATTGAAGTGTTGAGGATAATTTTCTTTTTTCTTGTTCGCTGAGCAAATCTATTTTATTGAAGAGGATTATTTTTTTTCCAGAAGAGTTTTTTATTTCTTCCAAAATTTCTTTTATTTGTTCAATTTTATCAACGACGATTAAAATTGTGTCCGCAGTGTTCACGAGCCCCTTATTATAATATTCAGATTCAATTGCAGGGATTTCAATTAATTGAATGCTTGTTTTTTCAAAAGACATCATTCCTATTATGGGATTTGTTGTTGTGAATTTGTTTTCAGAAATTTTTGGTTCGGCATTTGTTAAAAGTGAGATTATAGAAGATTTTCCAACATTTGTTTTACCAATAATAACTGCTTGCATATCTTCTTTTTTTATTCCTTTTTGAGTTGAGCCTGCTTTTTTGGATTCTTTTTCACTAGTATATTTTAATTTTTTTAATCTTGTTTTTAATTGTTTTAATAAGTTTTCTGCACCTTTATGTTTTGGAGCAAGAGTTAGCATTTTTTTTAGAGTTCTAATTTTTGCTTCTGTTCCTACCGCAGATTCGTGTTCTGATTGTGCACGTTCAAAGTGTGGTGATGCATTTATGGGCATAATTTTTTAAGTTTAAACGATTTAATAAAATTATGGATAGGAATGAATTAATTGAAAAAATAATTAAGAAAAAAGAATTTTCGCAGTTGCCTAAAAAAGATATTGAATTGGCTTTTGAGAAATTTGATAAAACGCAGAATACAGATTATCAAAAGTTGAAGTCGACAAGACAGTTTTTGAGAAAAGTTTATTCTTCATTTTCTTCGCGGAAGCTTTTAGGAATCAAAGAGAGGGATATTGAATGGGTTTTGAAAAAACACAAATCAACTAAAGAAAGACGGCCTTATTATGGAGAAGTTTATGGAGGAATTTTTAAACTCATTAAAGAGAAAGAGATTTCAGTAATTGATTTAGGAGCAGGGGTTAATGGTTTTGGTTATGAGTTTTTTAAAGGAAAAAAAATAAATTATGTTGGTGTCGAGGCTGTTGGGCAATTGGTTGATTTGATGAATTATTTTTTTGAGAAGAAGAAAATAAAAGGTAAGGCTTTTCATTTGAGTTTGTTTGAACTTGATGAAATAAAAAAATTAATTAAAAAACAGAAAAAACCAAGAGTTGTTTTTTTGTTTAAGGTGATTGATTCCCTTGAAGTTATTGAGAGGAATTATTCTAAAAAACTTTTAAAGGAAATTGTCCCTTTAGTTGACCTAGTTGTTTTGAGTTTTGCGACGAGGAGTTTGGGTAAGAGGAGTAAATTTAGTGCTCAAAGGTCGTGGATAAAAAAATTTATTGAAGAAAATTTTAAAATATTAGAAGATTTTGAAATTGGTGGAGAAAGATACTTCTCTTTTAGAAAAGCATCATAGCAATAATTTGTAAAAAATTATTTAAAGATATTTGGTTTTTGAAAAAGATAAAACTTTATAATATCTGTTTTCTAATCTATAATAATTAAAGAGGTAAATTATGGCACAACAAACACAACCTAAGGTTAGTCAAGCACAACCAATAGCGCCTGTTCAACAACCTGCTGTGGCTCAACCTGCACAGATACAACCAGAAGGAGAAATTCCTATCTGGAAAAAATGGTGGCTTTGGTTGATAATTGCGATTGTAATTATTGGCTCAAGTGTTGGATTTTATTTTTTATTGAGGTAGTTCAATAATCTTTATATACTTCTGAAAAGATTTCTTTTTATGAGAAAGGATTTTCATAGAAAGGTTTTGAAAAACGGAATGACTCTTATCTTTGAAAAACGAGATATTCCTGTTGTGAGTGTTGCGTTTGCAGTTCGAAATGGGGGGATTAATGAGCTTGCAGAAGAAAAAGGAATTTCACATTTTATTGAGCATCTGCTTTACAAAGGGACTCCTACAAGAAGTGCGAAAAAAATCGCAGAAGAGATTGAAAAAAATGGAGGGAGATTGAATGGTTTTACTTCAGAGACAATTACTGCTTTTTTGTGCAAGATGCCAAGCAAACATTTGAATGTTGCTTTGGAAGTTTTAGGAGATCTGGTAAAGAACCCTTTGTTTGATGAGAAAGAGTTAGAGAAAGAGAGAAAAGTTATTTTTGAGGAAATAAAAATGTGCCATGATGATCCTATGCACCATGTTTTTAATGGAATTCATAAAACTCTTTATGAAGAACCTTTTGGCATCCCTTTAATTGGAACATATGAAACGATGAATTCTATAGATAGAAAAAAAATAATTGAGAAATTTAAAGAAATTTATCAGCCAAATAATATGATTTTATGTGTTGTTGGAGATGCTGATTTTGATGAACTTGTTAAATTTGCTGAAGAGAATTTTGAAAAAATAGAGGGCAAGATTCCTATATTTGATATTAAATTAAAAAATGAATCAAAAATAGAAAAGAGAAAAGGAATTGATCAGGCGAATTTGGTTTTTGCTTACCATGTTCCTGTGTCTATAGATAAGAAAAATTATGCTGCACAGGTTTTGGGAACTTTAATGGCGGTTGGATTGTCTTCTAGATTATTTGCTGAAATAAGAGAAAAAAGAAATTTAGCATATGCAGTAACAGGGAGCATTGATTCAAGCAAAGATTATGCATATAGTGTTGTTTATGTTGGAACTTCAAAAGAAAATGTTGAGAAGGTGAAAGAGCTTATTTTAAAAGAGTTTGAAAAGGTTGCGAGAGATTTTAGTGAAAAAGAATTAGAGGAAATTAAAGAGCAGATGATTGGGAATTATCAAATTTCAATGGAAGATTCTCAGTCGCAAATGGTGAATTTACTTTTTAGTGAAATTGACGGGAATGCTGAGAAATTTTATGAGTTTGAGAAAAATATTTCTGAAGTTAAATTAAAAGATGTTAAAGATTTAGCTAAGATAAAAGATTATAGTTTTTTTGTTCTTGAACCGGAGGAAGATTAAAATCTTCCACATTTTTCTCATAAATTCGATAAAGAGGATTAAATGTTTATAGTAAAAGTTCCTGGAATAAATGGGTTGGGTAAAACTAATGGCTGTCAGAATGCTGGAAATGAAATTTTGAAAGAGTTGAAAAATATTCATTCAAATGAGCAAGGAAAAATTATTGATGTTCAAAAATTAGAATTAGAAGAAATTCATTTGGATAATGGAAATATTGAGGAAAGTAATAAATTGATTTATAAGAATTCTTTTGAGGTTTTTCAGGAAAAGCCAAGAGTTATTTTTTTAGGAGGAGACCATTCTATAAGTTATTCGACGACGCGGGCTTTTTTTGATTATTGTGATGACTCTGGAAAAAAACCTTGTCTGATTGTATTTGATGCGCATGCCGATTGCATGGTTCCTATGAAAGAACCAACACATGAAGAATGGCTGAGGAAATTAATTGAAGATGGGTTTCCGACAAAGAATATTCTTCTTGTTGCTGTGAGAAATTATTGGAAAGATGAAATGGAATTTTTGAAAGAGAAAAATATTAGGGTGATTTCTATGAATCAATTACAGGATAATTTGCAGGATACGTGTGATATAATTATGGAATTTGCAAAAGATAAAGAACTTTATGTTTCTATTGATGTGGATGTTATTGACCCTGTGTTTGCTCCTGCAACAGGGTATCCTGAACCAGGAGGTTTAACGAGTAGACAGTTTGTTTATTTAATTCAAAGAATTAATAAAATGAAAAATTTAAGAGCAGTTGATTTAGTTGAGATTAATCCTGAAAAAGAGAAAGATAATTTGACTGTTAAATTAGGTGCTAAAATTCTTTCAGAGTTATTATAATTATTCGCAATAATTTTCGTTTTGTTCTCTTCTTGGATCTACCCAATCTTCATTATGTTGGATTGAAAAACCTGTCGCTATTGTTTTGATTGTTTTGTTTCCATTACATTCAATTTCATAATCTTCACAATAATTTGTTTCATTACAAATTGCGATTGTTGATAAATGAAAATTTTTGTTTTCAATTATTTGCTCAGTAAATAAAAAATTATTCAAACTGAGAAAGAATCCTATGACAATGAAAATACTTATAAAGATAATTAAGATTGTTGTTTTTTTCGTATTTCAATCATAAAATCTTGTTATTTAAAGATTTTTAATATCCTAATTCTGTAATTAAAAAGATTTCTGCTTTTTTTCCAATGATTTTTTTGAGTTCATCTTGAGGAGCACTGAAAATATTTTGAAGCGTTGAGAATTTTTCTAAGAGTTTCCTTGCTGCTTTTGGACCTATCCCTGGAAAACCTTCTAAAATAAATTGCATTTGTTCTTTTTTGTTTAGTGATTTTTTGTTCGGCCTAATTCCCATTTCTTGGTTTTTTTTCATTGCTATTCTATAAATAAATTGTGCAGTGTCTTTATAGTCTTGGGTGAAAAGTACAGGGATGTTGTGTTTTAAAAGAATTGAAAGAAGAAATCCTCTTACTGCACTTGGATTCACCCCATTATTTTCTGGATAAAGTTCTTGTTCCCCAACCCCTTCAATAATTAGTAATTTATTTTTATATTGCTGAATTTCTTCTATTTGATTTAATAATCTCTTATTTATCATAGAAGAAATAAAATCCGAGACTGTTTTTCTTTCAATTGCAACATCTTTCACAATATAATCTGCAACTTTTAATTCCTTTAGTTTAATTTCAAAACCAAGTTTTACAAGTTCTGCAACAACTAAAGATTGTTTTTCACGATAGTCAATTATTATTTTTGGTTTTGGCAAATCTTTTTTGATTGGTTCTTTTTTTGCTGAGAAAATGTTATGGAGTTGTTTTTTGTAGATTGTTTTCATTTTTTTCCAATAGCCCACAAAATATCAAAGTAATTTTTAAATCCTTTTGAGAATTCTTTATTTGTTATTTTTATCATTGTTATTTCTTCTTGAATTAAACCTATTGCTGTTGTTTCCCCATAAATTAAATATCCCACCTTAGAAGCATATTTTTTTGGGAGGAATCTAATATTTTTCTTTTTGAATAATTTTAATTTTTTTGCTATTTCGGGAGTTTTTGCCTGCACCATTTTTATATCTGCTTTAGATAATTTTTCTTCTATGAATTTTTTTGAAAAACCAAGAGAATCAAAAAAATACAATCCTCCTCCAACCCAATATAAAGTTTGTTTTGTCTGGATTGCTTCTTCAATTATTGCTTTTGCTCCTTGAATTCCGGAGTAAATATTAATTGAAAGAGGTTTTTGTTTGTTTTTATAATATGAATTTAATGCCGGTAAAATATTTATTAATGTTTTATTTTTTTCTTCCAAAAATATTTTTAATGTTTTGGGGTTATTTGCCTCAAAATATTTAACCCCTTTTTTTATTTTAAAATTTACCAAACCTTTTTTTAATAAAATATTAAGATTATCATAAATAGTTCTTCTATGAATTTCAATTTCTTTTGATAATTGAACTGCTGTAGATTCCCCTGCCCTTAATAAAGCAGTATAAATTTTAGATTCAGTAGTTGTTAAACCGAGGGATTCTAATTGTTTATTAATTTCCATAATTTAGATAGAAATTTAGTTTATTTAAATCTTTCTAATGGTGTGGAAGTTCCCACACATTAACTTAAATAGACCTTTAATTTGTTATTCTTATTAAGTTACGGTGAAGATAACTTAGGAAAATAAAATGGAAAATAAAGAAGATCATAAGATTAGATTAGCACAAGGTAGTTGTTTAATAGCTCTTGTTATAGCTTCACAAATTGGATTGTATTTTTTGGGTAAGTATGACGGTTATTTAGGAACAAAACCAATCAATGTAGAAGTTAGAAATATTGATGGAGACCAGTATGAAGATATTGTCCTAAGAAATAAAGAAGGGAAAATAGTAAATATCCTTTATGGAACAAAAAAAGGCAATTTTGAAGATAAAACTCTTGTTTATAAAAAAAAAATAATTAGATTATGGAAAGAATATGGTGAGGAACGGCAAAGTTTCGTGCAAAGTCTCTTAAATAGATATGAAGGAAAAAAATCAAAATTAGAAGAAGAGATTGCAAAATTAGAAGAAGAGAAAGAAAATAATTTGGAAGGGTTAAGATAAAATGGAAAATAAGAAAGAAACTTTAGAAAAATATAGGATTGAAGAAAATATGGATACGAAAAGCAGAGTGGCAAGCGGGCTAATAGGATTGGCTATTGGGACAACGAGTGTAGAAAGTTTGCTACTTAAAACTTTGGAGGTTTCTTCTAAAATGTATAATTCTATGCATGCAAATACTGATTTTAATTTTTATGCTAATTTGGGACAATTTTGCAGTATTCCAGACAAATTGGAAACAATGGCAGGTGGTGCAGGAATTTTAATTGGAGGAGCACTTTTGACCGGTAGTTTGATCTCCCCGAAATATGAAATTTACAAAAAAGATTTAGAAGAATTATCTAAAGAAGATATGGGAGAAAAGAAATGAGAAAAGAAACTAAAATGAACTTAAATGACTTGGGCAAATCTCTTTTATTTATAACTCCTTTAGTTGGAGATATTCCTACGCATAGATTTTTTAGTAAAAGAAGAGCAAAAAATTTGGAACAGAGAATGGAATTAGAAAAAATTAAAACAGAATTCAAGGAATCAAAAAATCTTGGTGTTTATTTCCCACGAACTCAAGAATCAATAGAATATCAAGAAAAACCTATAGAATACCTGGAGTTTATGCTTTCTAAAAAATTAGAAACAGCAATCTTTACGGCTAAGTATTTCGTCTGGACACCTATGATATATTATTTTTCTAAGGCACTTTTTTAAATTCATTCCAACTTCCTCTGAAAATCTATTTTATTATTTGCTAAACTTTTTTTTACTAAATCAATGACGCTGTGCATTTTTTTCTCCCTGCTTCGTGAGACATAGTAAGAAGTTTCGTCGCGCGTCCCTTTTGTTATAAGAATTATAAGTTTTCCTTCCATTAATCTTGCTGTTCTTCCTGTTCTTTGTATGGACCTTATTGCAGAAGGTATTGGTTCGTAAAATATAACTGTGTTTACCTCGGGAATATCTAATCCTTCTTCCCCAATTGAAGTGCTAACAAGACAATTTATTTCTCCTGCTGAAAATTCTTCAATTATTTTTTTCTGCTCTTTTTGGTTTAAACCTGTGCCTGCTTTTTTTGCTTGTCCAACAAAAATTTTTGCATTTATGTTCACGAGTTCATTAAGTTTTTTAGAAATTGTTGTAGCAGTTTCTCTAAATTGTGTGAAAATAATCATTTTACTATTTTTATTTTCTGATTTTTCTTTTTTCACAAGTTCTACTAATTTTTCTATTTTTGGATGTTCAATATTTTTTGATAGAAGTTCATTTGAAGATATATAAATGAAATTGAATTCTGGTTTTGCAACAAGTTTTACAACACCTTTGCTTTGCTTTTTTGCCGCCTGATCAAATAAATTTTTTAAGTATTTGTTAAAACCAGATAATGTTTGTGTCTCAAGAAGTTCTAATGCATGCTGGATTTTTATTGATTGAGCACAGGCACTTGCTCCGAGCATATAATTAAAATTTTTGTTCCCCCTTGCTAAGGTCGCCATAATTTTTTTTTGGAGCGCAATTAGGCTTGTTTTGGAGCAAGGACCAAAAAGAACTTTTCTGTACCTTAATTCTTCGACGTATCGGTTGAATAATTCTTTTAAAACATGTCTTATTTCTTCTAGTTCAGGAGGGAAATTTACAAGGACTTTTTCAAATTTTAATTCTTGAAGATATTGTTCTACATCTTTGCTGTCTCTGGTTCTTAATTCAACTTCTTCTATAGAAAGGTTCCAACAAATTTCTTTAATTTTTGAAGACTCGCTTCCTGGCGAAGCTGTTAACCCCATTATCCTTGGGTGTTCTGATTGTTTTTTGTAGATTTGTGCAACATAATTGTAGTCATAATTTTTTACACATCTATGGGCCTCGTCTTCTATGAGCAGACAGACATCTTGTAAATTATATAATTTATTTTTTAAATCATTTGCAACGCATTGCGGGGTTGAGAAAATTATGTCTGCTGTTTGCCAGATTTTTTTCCTTTGATTTGCTACAACTGCTCCTGTAAATAATTGCATATCTCCGAATAATTCAGGGAGGTGTTTTTTAAAAGAAATTAAGTGTTGTTCTGCTAAAGGTTTTGTTGGTGCAAGGAAAACTACTTTTTCTCCCGGGAATTTCTCCATCCTTTTTATTGTTAACATCAATGCAATAAGAGTTTTTCCTAATCCTGTTGGAAGCACAACTAAACAATTTTTTTCCACGCAAGTTTTAAGGATGTTCTTTTGATAATCTCTTGGAGTAATTCCTTTAAGAAATTTTTCTATCATTAATAGGAAAATTTTTACGAGTATAAATAATTTTAGATGGTTTATTTATTTTTCAAAGAATAAACACCTAGAATGATTGAACATAAGATAAGCAAGAATCCAATTAATGAAATTAAATCAAAAGAGAATGCTTCTTCCAAGATAATTTTTCCTGTGATGTTTTTATTTAAGAAAGAAAAGCCCCCTATTAAGGAGATTATGGAAAAAAATGCTGTTGTTTTTCTTTTTGTTAAAAAGGTTGTTTCTTTTTTCATAGTATTTAATGTGATGTTGAATTTAAATATTTTTTTATATTACAAGTATTGAATAAAGTAAACCTATTAGAACTATTGAGGCAAGGAAACTCCAGAGTGTTAAGTTCCCGAAGAAAATTTTGTTTCCGTCTAGGTCAGAGATAGGAAGCATATTGAAAAATACAAACCAGATACTCAATGTTACAAAGTTCATTTGTTCAGGAAGCCCAATAAAATATCCAATTATAGCGAAAATTAAATTTGCAAATATTCCTGCTGCTGCAATTAGTCCAATGTGGAATTCGCTGATTTCTGAGAAAGTGTAAAGCCCGTGTCTTTTTGCGGTTTTGTAAATTTTTGATTTAACATCAAAAACAAAACAAGCCATCCAGTTCAAATATCCAATTGAAAGAACTTTCATAATTATAGGCAAGAAGGCTCCAATTGGAAAAGGGCGCTTTAATTTATGTGAAGGGTTGTGCTTTTTTATTTCCCAGAGTTTTATTTCTATTTCTGTGTCAAAATAAAAACTTGCTACTTTTTTTGCAGTGATATTTATTATGAAAATTAAAAATACCGAAAGCAAAGCATAAAGAAAAAGTTCCAGGGTTTCTACAAGGCTTATAACAAATGCTAAAATAATTGTAAGTATTATGATTGTTGTTATCTCTTTTTGGTTAAGCATAAGAATATTTACGAAAATATTTTTTATAAAGTTTGTTATAGTGTAAATCATAGAAATATTTATAAAGAAGTTTAATCTGAAGAGAGCATGAGAATTAAGAAGATAACAGAGGTTGTTGGAGCAAAAGTTTACACTGATGACGGAGATTATTTTGGAGAAATAGAGGAAGCTAATTTAACAGAGAATAAGATTGATGGTTGGAGAATAAGGGTTGGAGGAAGTGTATTATCTCTTATTGGAGGAGCAAAAGGAGTGATAATTCCGCATCAATTTGTTAGAGCAATTAATGATATTTTTATAATAAATAAATCTGCTTTGCCAAATCCAGATTCAGATATTGAAGAGATAAGAGAGGACTTAATCTAATATGGTTTTAGAAACAATTTTTCAACACGAACTTTTGACTAAGTTTGCTTACCCGTTTTTGTTAATATTTTTTATTGTTTTTGCAATTCTTGAAAAAGGTAAACTTTTGGGAGATGATAAAAAACAACTTAATGCGGTTTTGGCGTTTGTTATTGGTTTGATTTTTTTAAGTGTTGTACAGCCAAGAATGATAGTTGAGAATATGATTTTGTTTTTGACTGTTGCAATTGTTATAGTGTTTGTGGTTTTACTTCTTTGGGGGTTTGTATCTGGAAAAGGACTTGATGCAGATATTTTGTCAAATAAAGGGGTTAAATGGACAGTAGGAATAGCCCTTGTTGTTGCAGTAATTGTTGCTGTTTTTTGGGCAGCTGGAATTAGCACAGATACATTTGACTTTTTATTTAAGCAAAGTTGGAGCAATACTTTTTGGACGAATTTTATTTTTGTTGCAGTTGTTGCTGCTGCTTTGGCAGTTGTTTTGAAAAGTTCTAGTTCTAGCAATTAATTCGAAACATATTTAAAGATATTCTTCTGAATTTAATTATGATAAAAGGTTTGATGTTGGCTTCATATACTTATTTTGATGGGACTGCTATCGGGGATATGCTTACTCAATGGGAACAAGCAGGATTTTTTCAATATCTTCTTCCATTTCTTTTAATATTTGCTTTGGTTTATGGAATCTTAACTCAGGTTAAATTGTTTAAAGAGAATAAATCTATTAATGGAATTATTGCGTTGGTTGTTGGATTAATGGCTATGCAATTTCCAATGGTGCCTCAATTTTTTGCTGAAATTTTTCCAAGGCTTGGAATTGGATTAGCAGTTATTTTAGTTTTATTAATCTTAATGGGGATGTTTATAGATCCTAAATCTGGAGCAATAGGATATACTTTGCTTGGAGTTGCAGCAATTATTTTAATAATTGTTTTAGTTAAAACTGCAGGTGCTTTAGGATGGTCTTCTGGTTGGTGGTGGTCTGATAATTGGCCAATGGTAGCAGGAGTTGTTTTTATTTTAGCAGTTATAGGAATTATTGTTGGAGGTTCAAAAACAACACCTACAGATTATAAAGGAATTTGGCCTTTTGGGGTTCCTAATAGAGTTCCCGAATAAAATTATTTTTTAGAATGCTTTTTTGTTGTTTTGTGAGTTTTATGTTTTGAAATTTTTTTAAAAGAATCTTGCACCATAGTCATTTCTTTTTTTAGATTGGTTAAATTTTTTCCATAAGAACCAACTCTATCGAGAATTGAAATTTGTAAGTTGTCTATGATTGTTTCTATTCGTTTGAGTCTTTCTGCAGTAGAATCTATTTTTACTTGAGAAAGGGTTTGGAACTCGTTTAATTTTTCCAATTGTTTTTGTATTTTTTGCATTTTTTCAGAAAAAACTTGTTCAGCAACTTCAATCATTGTGTCTGTGTTAGTTCCTGCTGAATAATATTCGTCGTAATTTTCTTGAGGTGCGTATTCTTCTTGTTGGTATTCTTGCTGAGGAGCATAAGTTTCTTGTCCATATTCTTGGGTTTGAGGAGTATAAGTATCTCTCCCCCCACTTGTTGGTTTTGGGGCGTTCATAATTGATGGTTGCATACCTTCTGTATCTGATACAGCATTTTTTATTTTTGATTGATTCAGCGCGTCGTTAATTTCTTTTGGCGAAACTCTTTGTTCTTGCAATTTATTTGCAATTTGATCATCAGGAATTCCTTGTTCTTTCATTTTTGTTACTTGTTCTAAGATCCCCATCAAAACAACCTAAGCGGTTTTTTTGTATTTTCCCTTCCTGTTCCGTGATGCAATTTCTTTATTGCAATCCGAGGGAAATCGCGTATAAACCACTTTTTATTTATTTTAATATTAGTTAATTTCATTTTTTAATTTTTATGGTTGAAACATTCTTGCTTGTTTTGATAAAATTTCTAAATCTTCTTTTTTTGCAAACTTTGAAAACTCGCTTGAGGCTGTTTCTAAAAAATTTATCATTCGTTCCATTTCTAGTTTAATTTTTTCAACATCTTTTTTTATATTAAGGATATCTTGATTTGATTTTTCTTTAATTTCTAAAAGATTTTGTCCTATTAAAAGAAGTCTGTCTTTGACGATTCTTTGGTTTTCTTCTAAATTTCTTAATTTAAGATTATTTTCTCCAAAAGCTTGTCCTGCGTAATTCATCTCTTTTTCCATATAAATATTATGTTAAATGGGTTTAAATTTGTTGTTGTTTATTATAATAAAATCTATAAATGTCTTTGTTTTGTAATAATTAAATAAAATTGGGATTTTCATTTGTTTAAATTATGAATGAATTAAATTTACAAGATGCAATTTAATAAAGAAACTAAATTATATTCTTATGAGATTCAGAGAAAAGGAGGAGAAGATATTATTTTTATTAATTATATTGGGGCTCCTTATGTGCCGAGTATTTCTGAGCACGCAGAAGTTATGGAGAGAACCATAGATGTTTTAATGGATAACCCAAATGTTTCGCGAGTGGTTTTTGTTCAACAGAAAAATTATAATTATGATTTTAAAGAGACTGCTTTTCTTTTGGAAATTGCTCAATTTTATGTTTATCTTGTTAGGCAAGAAAAAATTTTATCTCAAGAGAAACTTATCACCAATCAAGAAGAATTTTTTACTCGCAGATATAATGATGTTTTTTCTTTTTTGCTTTTGATGAAGCAGGACCCGGTTACTGCTTATAATGAATTGAAGAAAATTATTATTGAGGCAAAGATTTTTTTAAATAAAACAATTGACGCATATAAAACAGATTTGATGAATTATATTAATTTTTTGGAAAAGATTTTTGAGTTGTTTGAAAAGACGAAATTGATTCAAGCAGTTTATCCTTATCTCAAAGAGCATAAAAGGGGAGACAGAGAAATTTACTATAATCTTTTCAAACCCGATGTGATTCCTAATTTTACTTTTACGAGACTTGTTTCAGATTTACCAAGAGAAGCAGAGATTGTTGATCAGTATAAAATTTCTAATAATGATTATGATGAGTCGCTTGTAACTATTTTGAGAAGGAAAGACGAGGCAAAATTAATTTATCATTTGAATCCGCCTGAGAATTCTTTGAGCGAGGAACATAGTTTGCTTTTGAATCTTGCGAGAGAGGTTTTGATCGAACACCAACCGAAGGCAGAGGAGTTTACAGATACTGATAGGATAAGACAAGTTTTTTTTAATATTTCTAAAGATTTGGTGCAGGACTTGGCGCAGGGGAAGGGAATAAAATTGAATTATTCTGATTTGAATAAGTTGGCGATGATTCTTGTTAGGCATACAGTTGGTTTTGGACTTATTGAGGTTTTACTTCAAGATAAAAAGCTTCAGGATATTGTTTTGAATGCTCCGATTTCAATGACAAATATTTTTTTGAGACATCAGGATTATGAAGAGTGTTCTACAAATATTCTTCCAAGTCAAGAAGATGTTGATTCATGGGCTGCGAAGTTTAGAATGATTTCTGGGAGACCACTTGACGAGGCAAATCCAATTTTAGATACTCAGTTAGAGATTGGGAATGTCAGAGCAAGGATTGCGATAATCCAGAGGCCTTTGTCACCAGATGGTTTGGCTTATGCAATTAGGAGACACAGAGAGCAACCTTGGACATTGCCTCTTTTTGTACAGAATAAAATGCTTAATCCTTTTGCTGCTGGTTTGTTTAGTTTTTTAATTGACGGCTCGAGAACATTATTGATTGCAGGGACGAGGAGTTCGGGAAAGACTTCGTTATTAGGAAGTTTGATGTTGGAAATTATTTCAAAGAACAGGATCATTGTTATTGAAGATTCTTTGGAATTGCCTGTTGAGTCTTTGAGAAAACTTGAGTATGATATTTTGAGAATGAAGGTTCGTTCTGCTCTGTTGAAGACGACGACAGAGGTTTCTGCAGATGACGGGATAAGAACAAGTTTGAGGTTAGGAGACAGTTGTTTGATTATGGGAGAGGTTAGGAGTGAAGAGGCAAAGGCACTTTATGAAGCGATGAGAGTCGGGGCTCTGGCAAATGTTGTTGCAGGAACAATTCATGGCGCTTCTCCTTATGGAGTTTTTGATAGGGTGGTTAATGATTTAGGAGTTCCAGCCACGTCGTTTAAGGCAACAGATATAATTGCAGTTTGTAATCCAATAAAAACTCCTGATGGTTTGCATTCATTTAAAAGAGTGGTGCAGATTTCAGAAGTTCGGAAACACTGGAAACAAGACCCTTTATTGGAAAAAGGATTTGTTGATTTGTTGAAATATAATGTAGAGAAAGATGAGTTGGAAGTTTCAGAAGATTTGATTAATGGAGATAGTGAAATAATTAAAGGAATTGCTGCGAATGTTCGAGGTTGGGCTGGAAACTGGGAGGCTATTTATGATAATATTTTGTTGAGGGCGAAAATAAAAAAAGAAATTGTTGATGTTGCGAAAATTACTGGAGATGAAGATATTTTAGAAGCGAAATTTAACACGCGTTCTAATCATGAGTTTCATAAAATTTCTGATGAGATAAGTCAGGAGATTGGATTGCCAATGAGCGACAGGGTTTTTCCTGCTTGGCAACAATGGTTGAATGAGGAAGTTAAGAAACGGAGGATATGAAAATATTTATTAACGTGAAATTTATTTTATATTTATGAATTTAGAAAAGTATAGGCTAATTATAGGTAAAAGGTTAGATGAATTGACTGACGAGGTGAAGAAATAATGGAAATAAAGAAAGTTATATTTAGAATTACTAATAATTTTCTAATTAATTATTTAGGGATATATGTTACTAAGATTTATCCAAGATATTTTGAAAAGAATGGATTACAAGGAAAGAATTTGATTGGAGCAGAGATTGGAGTTAATAGTGGAGAACATTCTTATTCAATGTTTAGAACAGGAAAGGTTAAGAAATTATATTTAATAGACCCTTATGAAGAATATTCTGAAATGTCTGATTTAAATATTGCAAAAGAAAAAGCATATAATTTATTGAAAAATGAAAATGTAGGGTTTATTTACAAAAAGTCTAAAGATGCAATTAAGGATATTCCGAATAGTTTAGACTTTGTTTATATTGATGGTGCACATGATTATGATAATGTAAAGAAAGACATTAGAAATTATTGGGAGAAAGTAAAAGATGGAGGAGTGCTTGGAGGACATGATTGTGTAAATGGAAAAGGTTTTGAGAATGAGAGTGCTAATGGAGTTATACAAGCAGTAGTAGAGTTTGTTGCTGAAAATAATTTGAAATTATATATTGAAAATAGAGAATGGTGGGTTATAAAAGAGATAAATAAAGAATAGGAGATTAAGAAAGGATCCCAGATGAAGAAACAATTAAATTAATTCTAAACATTTATTAATTCTATTTCTATTTATATAAGAGATTGCTTTACAAATATAATTTGTAAACAAATTACATAAAGATGGTTGATAAAAAAGTTAAAGATATTCTTAGAAAGCATAGTGCGAGAATTGAAGAGCAGATTAAGACAACAGATATTCAAAGAAGAGGATTTAGTCAGGAATATATTAGGTTTAAGCAAGAGATGGTTCCTGAATTGCAGAGGTATGAGAGATGGTGTCGTAGTTTGGGTAATGTGATAAAATTGAAAGTTGCTAAAAAAGATGAGGAGAAGATTAGAAGGCAACTTGAAATTGCACATGTTGAAATTGAACCTTGGCAAGCATTGACTTTGGGAGTAATGACTTTTCTTGGGGTGTTTGTAATTGGTTTGTTTATTTCAATTGCAGTTGCTTTGATTAAAGGAGGAGGGGAAGGAAGTTTGATAAGCGGGGCTTTGGCAAATTTTCCTTTTTTGTTTTTGTTTTTAGTATTTGTTTTTTCATTGTTTTTATTTTATTTTGTTAATGGGTATCCTGCGAGGCTGGCGAACAAATGGAGGCTCAAGGCGTCGTCGCAAATGGTTCCTGCTCTTTTGTATGTTGTTGTGTATATGAGGCACACTTCTAATCTTGAGAAAGCAATTGCTTTTGCTTCAGAGCATTTGCAATATCCTCTTGCACTTGATTTTAAAAAAATATTTTATGAAGTTTCTATAGGGAAATTTTCTTCAATAAAAGAGAGTTTGGATAATTATCTTGGAACATGGAGAGATTATTCTGTTGAATTTATTGAAGCATTTCATTTGATTGAGAGCAGTTTGTTTGAACCAGATAACACAAGAAGGATTGCGACTTTGGAAAAAGCATTGCAAGTTGTTCTTGAAGGAGTTTATGATAAAATGCTGAAGTTTACTCATAGTGTTCGGAGCCCTCTTACAAATGTTTATATGCTTGGAGTTGTTTTGCCGACGCTCGGTTTAGCGTTGTTGCCTTTGGCTTCTGCAATGCTTGGTGGAATGCTTAACTGGATTCATGTGGTTATTTTGTTTAACATGATTATTCCTTTTTTTGTTTTTTATCTCACAGATAAAGTTTTGTTGATGAGGCCAGGAGGTTATGGTGAAAGTTCTTTGTTAGAGAGAAACCCTCTTTATCCGAAATATAAAAGTAATAAGCATTATCTTGTTCCGTTTTTGATTTGCTTGCCTTTTTTTATAATTGGGCTTTTGCCATTAATTTTTCAATATACCCCTCTACCTGATTTATTTGGTTTGCAAACAGATTATACTTTTTCTCAACTTGGTTTAGGTTTTTTTGGAGAAAATAAAGTTTTTGATTTTAAAGAATTTGGAGAAGGTGTTGTCGGACCTTTTGGTATTGGGGCGTTGTTTTTTAGTTTATTTATTCCATTGGGATTGGCGTTGTTTTTTTCAATGGCTTTTAAAAATAAAACTAAAGATTTGATTAAAGAAAGAGAGAAAACAAGACAACTTGAGAATGAATTTAATAATTCTTTGTTTCAGTTAGGGAATAGGCTTGGTAATGGTATGCCTCCTGAACTTATTTTTGGAAAGGTTGCGGAGTCGTCAAAAGGGTTGAAGACAGAGGATTTTTTCAAGAGAGTGAATTATAATATCCGGCAAATGGGAATGAGTGTTGAGAGAGCAATTTTTGACAGGAGAAGAGGCGCGATAATTTATTACCCTTCTGATTTGATTGCAATAAGTATGAGGATTCTTGTTGAGTCGTCAAAGAAAGGTTTGAAAATTGCTGCAATTGGTTTAATGAGCATTTCAGAGTATGTTAAAAATATCCAGAAGATTACTAACCGACTGAGAGACATGCTGGCAGAAGTTATTTCTGATATGAAGAGTAATATGACTTTTTTAGCACCGTTGCTATCTGGAATTGTTGTTGGTTTGGCAGCGATGATTACTGCGATTTTGAATAACTTGAGTTTAGCTGAGTTGGGTGGGGTAGAATTTTTCGGAGGAATAAGCGTGTCTACTCTTTTGGAAATGTTTAATGTGGCGAATACAATACCACCTTATTATTTGCAGATTGCAATTGGGATTTATCTTGTTCAAATAATATTTATTTTAACTGGAACTTTGGTAACAATTGATTCTGGAGAAGATAAACTTGAGAAAACTAATAAGACAGGGAAGAATTTGAAAAAAGGGATATTGCTTTATTTTATTACAGCACTTTTGGCGACAACAACCTTGTTTGTTTTATCAACTGTTGTATTGGGAGTGGTTTAGTTACTGCCTCGCTGCGTTCTCGGCATACCTAAAGGGCACGAGAACCTCTACGAAGCGAGAACCTATTAAGTAGGTAAATTTATTAATTGTGTTTTCATTTTTGTTTAATGAAAAAGTGGTTTGGTAAAAAAACAAAAAGCAAGTCCTTGTTATGTTTTCCTATCGGAAAAAAAGGGATGGAAGTGCAGATGATTGGGTGGTGGATTCTTGCAATTGCTGTTTTGGTAATAATGCTTATCGGATTTTTTATTTTAAAAGATAAAGGGATGAATGCTATTGAATATGTTAGAAATATTTTGAGGTTTGGGAGATGAGTTTTCCAACAAATAAATTGTTGATTGTAATATTAGTGGTTTTTGCTGTTGGAGTTGTTTTGTTATTTTTGTTTAAAGTTGATATAACCAAATATTTTGAATTTTTGCCTGATTTTGATGCTAATAAAGAAGATAAAATTGTTGAGGATTCATTTTTTCAAGGAGGAAGTCCTGGTGAGAAAACAGGCGCTACAAGAGATTATGGATTTGAAGAAGGGAATGAGGTGGAATAAAAATGAAAAATAAAAGAGCAAAATTAAAAATTTTCCACTACAGTTTTTTGGAAAAAAACCGTAAAGGAATATTGATGCCAGAAACTTTGAAAATAATTCTTGCAGTTATTGGTATTGGTATTCTTGTTTTTGCTACAACAAGTTTTGCAGGGATTTTTGTGAAAAATACAAAACTTAAACAGGCTGAGGTAAGTTTAGAAAAAATATATTTTGCAATTGAAAAAATTAGAAATGGTGAAAAAGAAGTAGAGATTTTTTTAGAATCGCCAGATAAATGGCTAGTTGTTACTTGGCCTCAAACTACTAAGGAAGATAAACCTCTAAAATGTAAAGGAGATTATTGTGTTTGCATTTGTAAAGAAAAATGTGACAATGAAAAAGAAAGTTATTGTAAAGATTTTTTAGTTGATGTTAGAATTGAATGGGGGGTCCTTCCTATAATTTGGATTGACGAGCCAATTTCACTAAAAATTTACCAAGAAGAAGAAAAAATTATAATAAAGAGGGCATTAAATGAAAAATAAAAGAGGAGTAATGGAAAATTTCATGAATAAATTATTATGGTTTGTAGTTTTTATTTTAAGTTTAGTAGGAGTTTATAAAATTGCTCGGTATATAATAAATTAAAAATGAAATTCAAAAAAAATAAAAATGGACAAATGACTTCGTCGCAGTTGGTGAAAATAATTCTTTTGATAGTTGGATTTGCAATTCTTATTCTTGTTTTTGCGAATATTGGTTGGACAGAAGAAATTAATAGAGAAATTTGTCACGCTTCTGTGATTTTAAGAGGAACTTTGCCAGACACATTTGATTTAAAGAATCTTCCTTCTCTTAAATGCCAAACTACTAAATTTTGTATAACAGATAAAGTTTTTGGAAAAGGAGATTGTGAAGAAGAGTTTACTGAGAAAGAAATTAAAGAAGAAGTTGAAACAATTCGAGTTGGTAAAGATAAAACAGAAGAAGAAATAAATCGTTTTGTTGCAAGAGAGTTGGCGAGTTGTTGGGCAATGATGGGCGAGGGAAAAGTTCAGATTTTTACTAGAGAAAAAACTACAAAAAAAAGGTGTTCTGTTTGTTCGAGGATTGCGTTTGATAAAGAATTGAAAGAAAGTTTAGAAGAAGTAAAAGGTTTTGGTAATTATCTTTTAACTCGTGAAGTTCCAAATCAAGATATTTCTTATTGGGAATTTTTGACAGGAGGAGTTAGTGCTGAAACTTATAATGAAAATTTAGATGGGTTTTCAACAAAAGAAAAAGCAATTGTTTTTATGGAAACAACTAAATCTAGTTGGGCTGATTGGGCTGTAGGAGGGGCTTCTGCGGTAGCAGGAGGATTTACTGGTTCTAAAATTGGGGCAGCTGTTGGTTTTATAATTCCGTTTCCAGGAACTACTGCTGCTGGTGCTTTTGCAGGAGGGGTTGTAGGATTTATTGGAGGAGGTATTTCAGGATTTTTTTATGATGGGGGTGAAAAAGAAATAGATTATAGTACAGGTTGGAGTTTTGGCGATTATAAAGGATATATTTTGAAAGATTTAGAATGTAGTTCTTTTGAGAATATTGGTTAAATTTATAATATTGTTTTCTTTTGATAAATTATGGTGATGAATTTTTTTATAAGAAATAAGAGAGGAAGCGAGATGATTCTTCCACCTACGATATTTATTATTTTGAATGTTGTTTTTTTTGGGATTTTGCTGTTGTTTATAGTTAAGGCGTCGACAGGAGCATTTGTTTATGAACAAGTATATGCAAAGCAAGTGGCGTTGCTGATTGATGAGGCAAAGTCAGACATGCAGATTTTAGTTGATTTTGAAGAAGGTGTTAAAGTCGCAGAGAAAAATAAAAAGAAAAGCAACTTAATTGGTTTAGATAAAGAAGAGAACAAAGTTATAGTTAATTTAGGAAGCAAAGGAGGATATGCTTACAAGTATTTTTCAGATTATGAAGTTAATGTTTATGATCATGTTGAGGAGAATTTAATAATTATAAATGTAGGTGACAAGATTTGGCCAGACATTAGTCGGCCTGTTGATTTTGATAAAGAAGTTAGTGAAGGAGATTTGAAAGAGATTGTTAGCAAAAATTGTGCAGATTATTCTGAGTTTATTTTTAATTATTCTGAAAAATATGAGGTTAATCCGCTTTTAGTTTTGGCAATTATTATGCAAGAATCAAATTGCAATCCTGTTGCATGGTCGGGAAGTTCTATTGGTTTAATGCAGATTAATGTCGGAGTTCATAAAGGAACTAAAGGTTTATCTTCAGATGTTGAAGAATCTAAAGAACAATTGAAAGATCCTGAGACAAATATTCGTGTCGGTGTTGAGATATTGAAAGAATATTATAATTATAAAGAAAGTACTTATCAAAATAAGATTAAGGCAACTTGTAAAGACCCAATTTATCAAGAAAAATATTTATCTTATGAAGGATGGGATTCTGCTTTAAGATTGTATAATGGTCCAGGGTGTTTGCCTCCGGGGGCAAATGTTAATTACGTTGAAGAAGTAATAGAAAGATATGTTATCTTTGGAGGAGAATTAGATGTTATTTAAAGATAAAACTGGTGGGGAGAAGTTGCTTTCTATTTGGTGGCTTTTCACAATCGCGATGGTTGGGGCTGGAATTGTATTTGGAGTTTCAATGTTTTATTCTGCAGAAATTGATGTGAGAAATGTGGAAGCAGAAATACTTAGTAATAAAATTTTAGATTGTTTTTTTGAGCAGGGAATTTTAAGTGATAATTTATTAGAGAATGATTTTGATATTTTTCAAGAGTGCAGATTAAATAAAAAAGTTATTGGGGGCAATTTTTATTTTAATGTTTCTATTTTAGATGAATCTGGAAAGGTGATGAAAGAAATTGAAGAAGGTGTTCTTACAAATGCTTGTAATGTAAAAGATACAGAAGGCTGTGTTTCAAAAGAAAGAAGTATTTTTTATGAAAAAGAAAATGAAATTAGAAAATGGAGGTTGAAAATTTTAACTGCGTCTAATCAAGTAGGCGAGAAAATTTCTTTGTTTGAAGGTTTTCAAGGAGGAGAATCTGGTGGAGGAGGAGCTGGAGGAGAATGATGAGAATTTTAAACGAAAAGAAGGGACAAATAGGAATAACAATTACTTGGGTTGTTGCATTCTTTATAATTTTATTTTTGATGATAGGTTTTCTTGTGATAACGACTGCTTTGTCTGGGAAAAGTAAAACTGAAATTAATTTTAAAAAAAGTGTGGAAAATTTAGATTCACAAAGAGAGTTAATGAAAATTTTAAATTCACCTGTTGAAGTTGATACCCTAAAGGGCATACCCAAAGAGGGCACGAGAACCTCTAACGAGGCAAGCGAGGAAAAGATGAATGTTAAAGAATTAATTAAATTAGAGTTTTCTGACAAAGATAAGTATGAAGATATTTTAAATAGCGAGATAAAAAAAGTGTTGGAGATTTTTGAATATGAAGAGGCAGGTATTAAAGAAGGTTTTTTGAAACATGTGGCTTTTGCAATTACTATTTATTCTTTTAAAGAAGACAAAAAATTTATTGAAAACCATATTGAAGCAAATAAATTTTATTTTAATAGTTGTATTGGGAAGCCTCAATGTAGAGATTTAGCAGGAGTTTATGTTCCTGTTTCTGATTCAGAGATAGTGTATATTGTTTTGTGGGCAAGTGAGGGGGCAAAATGAATAGAAAAATGAATAAACACGGGGCAATGGAAATCGTGTTGCTGGTTTTGTTAGTGTTGCTAGTCTTATTAGTAGCTTTGTTTAATTTTATTATTGGTTCTAAATCTATCCAAGAAAATATTTATGACGCAAGATTTATAGAGAGTGTTTATCAAAAACAAGATTTGGCAGAGTTTTATATTAGACAAGTTGGTGAAGAAGTAATTGAAAAAAATAGAGAAAATGGATTTAAAGAAAATTTTAAAGTAGAATTTAGTAGATATGATTTTGATCAGGATTATTTGAAAGATTTACAAAAAATTATTGGTGAAGGAAAATTTAATATTGTTGAATTGGCACCCAAGGGTGTACCCTCTGTAGAGGAAGATGTAAATACAGAGGGCAAGGGTTTTTTAGAAGTTGTGATTAATAGCTGGGAAGTAGAAGATTCTTTTGAACAGATTAAGATTAAATATAATCCTAAAATTTCTTTAAAGTTTGATTTAAAAGATTAATTTAACAAACATTTAAAAATAAGTTTTAATTAAATATATTATGAAAAAGATAGTGGTGGATAAGAAAGGGCAAGCAGAAGGAACTGGTCTTGGAACAATATTGGCTCTTATTGTGGGAGTTGTGGCTGTTATAATTATAATTGTTGGGCTTACTCAAGGATGGGGTTTTATTTTTGATAAATTAGGTTTTTTACCAGATGATTTAAATTCTGCTGCAGTTGCTTGTGCAAGTTATGCAGGAAAACCAAGTTTATCTTTAAGTTATTGCCAGTATAGAGAATTAACAATTGATGGAAAAAAACAATGGGTAAATTGTAATTATATTCGTACAAGAATTATAGCCGTTCTTGGTGCTGATAAGGCAGAATATAGTGAACAAGATTGTGACATTTCTCCTGCAGCCTATTGTCTTAATGTTCTTCAAGAAGAAGAAGGTTATAATGGTAAATCTTTAATTAATAATTTTCCTTGCCCTATTAAACCTTAATCTTTTCTAACAAAAAAATTATAAACAATTGATTCTAATTTTAATTATGACTTCTGCATCTGAACAAAGAAATAAAAAGAAAGATAAGAAAAGAGAGAAAAAGAAAAACCCTTATAAGAAAGGTGGCCGCCAAAGGTGTACGCCCAAGGATGGCACGAGAACCTGCAAGCAGGCTCCGAAAAATTCTTGAAAGAATGTTTACTAGGAGCAAAGATTTCGGAGTTCTAAAATCAAGGCTTAGAAATAATTATAAATAAGTTTTTCTTTTTTATATGATGTATGAAGTAATTTTTTTAATTGTGCTTGCACTGGTTTGGGTTATTTTTGCGACAATACAAGACATAAGAACAAGAGAAGTTGCAAACTGGTTGAGTTTTTCATTGATAATTTTTGCATTGGGGTTTAGGTTTTTTTATAGTTTGTTTTCTGAAGCAAGTTTTGGATTTTTTTATCAGGGTTTGATTGGGCTTGGAATATTTTTTGTATTAGGCAATGCACTTTATTATGGGAGGATGTTTGCAGGCGGAGATGCAAAACTTATGATTGCTCTCGGGGCTGTTTTACCTTTTTCTGAAATTTTTAAAATCAATTTGAGAATTTTCATGTTGTTTCTTATTATCTTTTTATTTATAGGAGCATTTTATGGTTTGATAGTCAGTCTTTATTTGGGATTAAAGAATTTCAAAAAGTTTAGAAAAGAATTTTCCAAGAGATTTAAGAAAGCAAAGAAATTGATTTATGTTTCTTTGTTTATTGGATTAATTTTTATGATTTTAGGATTTTTGGAAAGTTTAATTTTTTATTTTGGATTTTTGTTTTTTGTTCTTCCTTATTTTTATTTGTATGCAAAATCTGTTGAAGAAGTTTGTATGATTAGAAAAATTAAAACCAAGTATTTAACAGAGGGGGATTGGCTTTACAATGATTTGAAAGTTGGGAACAAAACAATCAAGGCTAGTTGGGATGGTTTGGGCAAAAAAGAAATTGAATTAATTAAGAAGGCGTATAAAGAAGTAAAGATAAAGCAAGGGGTTCAATTTGTTCCGGTTTTTTTAATTAGTTTTTTGGTTTTTGTTTATTTTTATTTTTTTGGAGGATCAAAGTTTTATTTTGCGAATATTTTTATTCCATAAAGATTAAGGAATTTTTTGATTAAATTTTTTCAGAAAAACTTATATAGTAGTTATAACTATTATATAATATGGACAAAACTACAATACAAGTAAATTGTGAAACCTTGAATAGATTGAAAAATTTTAAACAGCATGAAAAAGATTCTTATGATATTGTTTTAAATATCCTTTTAGATGAAGCAGAAGAAGATGTTTTAAGTGACGAGGAGATAGCAGAACTTCAGGAAGCATTAGAGAATGTTAAACAAGGCAAAATAAAACCCATAGAACAAGTGGCTAAAGAATTAGGTGTGAAGCTTTTGTAAGATGTATTCTATTGAAATTGAAGAAAATGCTGAGCGGTTTCTTCAAAAGATTTCTATTGACGATAAAAAAATAATTCTAAATAAGATTTATTCAATAAGGCATAATCCTTTTAGATATTTAAAGAAACTTCAAGGACAGAAATTTTGGAGACTTCGCGTAATGAAATATCGTGTAGTGGTTGATATGATTATTTCTGGAAAAAGAATTGTTGTTTTAAAAATTGGTTATCGGAAAAATGTTTATCAGATTTAGGGAATCCTTTGTGGAAGCACTGCCTCGCTTCACTCCCAGCACTAGGACTTCTAATTTATTCTTATTAAGGGATTCTTTGTGGAAGCCAGAGTTTTTCTTTAAGCTTTTTAGTTTTTGATTGTTTAATGGTTTTTGGTTTTATTTTTTTCCTGAGTTGTTTTTTTAATTTTTCAAGTTCTTCTGGTTTGGCTTGGTGTTTTTCAGAATTGATTGTTTCATTTGTGTAAATTGGAAGAATGTTTATTACTTGATGTCCGAATAAATTTGTTGGAATTAGTTCAATGTTTTTTGGTTTGAATTTTGTGTTTATTTTCTTTTTTATTTTTTCAGCAAGTTGCATTGTTTTTTTAGAAACTTTTTCAGAATGTTTTTTTGGAATAACTAAAGAGTGTGCTTTTGAAATTGGATTGATTTCAAGAATTGCAATTGCATCAGAATTTTCGTCTATTTTGTTAGATTGAGTTTGTCCTGAAACAATAGAGCAAAAAATACATGGTGTAGTTTCTGGATTTTCTCCTGGTTTCATTAAATTATTTTGTTTTAGAAATTCTTCAAGTTGTTCAGGGTTCATTGCTTCAATTTGTTGAATTGCAGTTTGTTTTTTGTCTTCTGGAAAAGTAGATCCTATTTGCTGAATTATTTGGGATTTTATCTGGGTTATTTGTTCTGGTGGTAGCATTATAGTATTTCTCTTATTTTTTCTTTTAATTTAGTAATTATTTGTTTTAATGTAGGCTCATTTGTTTTTAAATAAGAAGAGGGTATTTGCTCCCCGTAATATGAACTTTTATTTCTTTTTATTCTAAGATTGTCTATTACAGATATTTCATAATTTGATATTATGTTCTGATTCGAAATTTCTCGGATTAAATTTTTATGAGAATCTTTACCAAGGGATTTTTTTCCTTTTATGAGGAGAATCGCTGTTTGTAGTTCTTTAATTATTTCATAATATATTTCTGCTATTGTTGTTGAATCTTGGTTTTTATTTAATTTTTTAAGGGTGTTCTCTCTGATTTGAATAATTTCTAAAATAGATTTTGCTTTTTCTTTATCAGGAGTAATGTTTATTATCATTTGAAATATCCTCTTAAGATTGTCCCATTTATAAGATTATTTTTTAGATGTTTTGGAATTTTTTTAGAGTTATCTGTAAAAATTTGAAGGGGCCGTTTTATTTTTTTTTGAAATTTAGAAATATCTATTTCTTGTCTTTTTGTTATGAGAAATAAATCAATATCTGATTCTTCTGTCGCTTCTCCTTTAGAATAGCTCCCAAAGAGTATTATTGTTTCAGGGCATATTTTTGTCCACAAATAATCAATTAATCCAGATTCTTCGAGTTCGTAAATTATAGATAATTTTTGGGATGTTTTAAATTTTTGTTCGTCCCTGTTTGCTATGTATGCCGGACTATTTTTTATAGTGGTTGTTTCCACGAGTTTTTCTTTTTCTAATGTTTGAAGATATTTTTTTACTGATGCCGGAGCGAGTGAAACCATTCTTGAAATTTCTCTAAGACCAAATTTGGTTGTTGGGTTTTCTAAGAATATCTTTAATATTTTGTAGGTGTTATTATTTTTGAACATATGTTATAATTAATGGACAGCTGTTTATAAGTTTTTTGTTTTGGAAATTTCTTTTAATGTGATATAAGAAATTAAAAGAAGGATTATAAAAAGTTTTATATATCTGTTAATGATAAAATATTATGGTGAACTATTATAATCTTTCTCCGTCAGAGTTATTGCAAAATGAGTGGGTTGTTTTCGCAGGAGTTTTTTTATTAGTTTTTGCAATGGTTTTTTTTGCACTTTCTCGGCAATTTAGTAGCAAGAAAAAAAATAGTGCATTTCCTTGGATGAATGATACAGATAATAGCAATAAAGCTGTGCCAGGGATTATTGCTTTAGTTATTGCTTTTTTTAGTGCAGCAACTTTTGTGAGACAGAATTTAATTGAAGGTATTTTTGGGGAAGCGATTACTATTTGGATTTTTTTATTAGTTTTAGTTGTTCTTGTTATGTTGTCTATTCCTTTTTACAAAGCATTGAAACAAAATGTTGGAGGAGGTTTTGCGATTTCTATAATTGTAGTGGGGTTATGGGTGATTTTAAGATTTGGTTTTGACCCTAACCAATATAATTTGCCTTATAATTTTTATGAGGTTTATGATTTTGTTATTGCTCCTGCTTTTTTATTTATTTTAATTGTCGTCGGTGGAGTGATAACCTTGATTAAGAAGAGTGGTAAAGGAAGATAGAAATGTTTATAAAATAAAAAACCATATATTAATAGAGGTTAAAAATAAAAAATGGAAATAAGATGGAAAGGTGCGAGTAATTCTACAAAAATTCTTTTTGGAATTGTAATATCTATTTTGATAATTATCGCAATGTTTTATCTTTGGAAAATTGTTCCTCAGTACCTTCCAAAAATTGCTACAGATTTGACTCAAACACAAATTACTCTTCCAAGTTGGGTTGAAACTCCAGTAGAAGTTGTTCTTGGTCAAAGTGCATTAAATGGGGCTGAATCATTGATATTGGCTTTAGCAGTATTTTTAATTTTGTTTTTTGCATTTGCAGATATAATTAATATGTTTAGCACATTTGGTGAAACAACTTCTTGGGTGATTGCATTTGGATTGGCAATTATTGCAGGGGTTACTAAAATGCTTAATGCGATTATTGTTTGGTTAGGTTTAACTGCAGGAATTGGTGCATTAGGGATTGGTTTTATTATTCTTTCTGCTGTGTTTACAGCAGTGGTAGTTAACCTCGTTTTGGGAAAAAACCTTCGTAAATCAATGAAAGATGCTAAAACAGAGGCAGAGATAGATAAAGCAGCACAAACTATGCATAAAGGGTTTGGTTTGTTTAAGTCTGCTAGTAAAGAAGTTGAAAGTGCCTAAGATTTTTTTAATTAATTTTAAAAACTTGTTTTCTTTTAATTGTTTATGAAAAAAATTGGTGTATTGGTTTTTTTATGTTTGATATTTTTTGCACAAGTAGTTTATGCTGAAGGTGTTCTTGGAGATTTAGAAGAAAAAATTGAAGGGATTGAAGACACAAAAGAAAATATTGAAGAAGGTGTTGAAAATATAAAAGAAACTAAATGGGATTATCTTGGTGAAAAATGGAAAAGTGCTTTTTTGAAAAATAAGTTTGTTTCTGTGGCAGATGGTTTTTTTCAGAAAATTAATTTTTTGTTTGTTGTTTTATTCAGCGAGAATTATTCTTTGTCTTTAATTCTATTTTTTATAATCATTTTATGGTTTTCTTTTTTCTTTAAACTTAGTGAAGTACTCACAGATTATTCTACTTTTTCATCTTTTGTTGCAACTGCAATTGGATTTGGACTTGTAATTATCATAGCCCAGTTGAAATTTTTTAGAGTAATAGTTGAATCTTTTGTTTGGCTTGTTTTTTCATCAGAGGCTTGGTGGCTTAGACTTATTATTTTCATAGTAATTGTTTTTGTAGTGGTTTTCTTATACAAACTTTCTTCACAAGTTGGAAATTCTTTTAAGAAAAATAAAGAGAAGACTAAAGAAGAAATGGAGAAGATTGAAGAGAAAATTAATAGAGGAATTATAAAAACTTTTGCAGATACAATTGTTAAATCTTTAAAATAATTATCCGAATGCACGCCTCATATCTGTAACTTCTGCAGAACTAACATTTTGTATTTTTCTTAAACCTTGTTCAATTGGTTCAAGTTCTTGTTCTTCATCAATGTCAAAAAAAACCATCACGGCTTTCAAACCAAAGGCAATTGGTTCTTCTTCAAATCTACACTTCCTACCTTTGCCTTCTTCAACAACTACTTGGGCTTTTTCTTTTATTTCCTCAAGATTAACTTCTGGTGAAGTTGGCATGATTTTTATTGTTAGTAATGCAGTTCCCATTTTAAAATCAGTTTCTTTTCTTTTTTAAATTTTGTTGTTGTTTTACTATCACAATACTTATAAATTCAAATTCTTTTTTTAACAAAGACTGAAATCATAGATTTCGTCTGCGCATTTAATTAAAATTTAAATAACACAATGGTAGATAATTATGAAGGGGTTTTAGAAAAGATTGCTCAGATTTCTGGTTTAGAGAAAGAGGAAATTAGTCGGAGAGTTGAGGCGAAGAGGGCGAAGTTGGCGGGATTGATAAGTCAGGAAGGGGCTGCGCAAATTGTTGCCGCTGAGTTAGGAATTAATTTTGATAATGAAAAGTTGAAAATAAATGAGTTGCTTCCTGGGATGAGAAAAGTGAATGTTGTGGGGAAAGTGATTAATTTGTTTCCAGTGCGGACTTTTACAACAAAGAAAGGGGAAGAGGGAAAAGTCGCTAATCTTTTTCTTGCAGATGAAACATCAAATGTAAAAGTTGTTTTGTGGGATGTGAATCACATTGAATTAATTGAAAAAGGAATTGTCGATAAAGATAAAGTTATTGAAATTTCTAATGGAAGCATGAGAGACAATGAAATTCATTTAGGAAGTTTTTCTGAATTCAAATTAAGTGATGAAGTTTTGAATGATGTGAAAACTGAGAAAGTTGTTAGTGAAAAAAGTATTTCTGATTTTAAGATTGGGGAAAGTTTGAGTGTGCGGGCGTTTATTGTTCAAGCTTTTGAGCCGAAGTTTTTTTATATCTGTCCTGAATGTAGGAAAAAAGCAACACAAGAAACAGACGGGTTTTCTTGTGCAGAGCATGGAAAGGTTTCTGCAGAAAAAAGAGCATTGATTACAATTGTCTTGGACGACGGGACAGAAACAATGCGTGCGGTTTTGTTTCATGAAAATTTACCGAAGATAGGATTGACTGAATTAGAAAATCCTGAGAGATTGATAAATCAGAGAGAAGATTTGTTAGGAAAGGAAATGATTTTTTCAGGGAATGTTCGGAATAATAAATTTTTTGATAATAATGAATTTGTTATAGATGATGTTGTTGAAACTAATTTAGATGAACTGGTTGGGAAGTTGGAGATTAAATAAATTTATTAACACTTTTCTTTTTAGTTGATTATGCTTATTAGAACACATCTTTCAATAACTTTGTTTTTTGTTTTGCTTTTTATTTCTGTTGTTGAATATAAATTTGCATTTGTGTTGGTTGCATTGCTTGCGACTTTTATTCCTGATGCTGATTCTAAGTTTTCAACTTTAGGAAAAAGAAAAAGTTTGAGGGTTTTGCAGTTTTTTATAAAACATAGAGGGGTGATGCATAGTTTTGGTTTTTTGATTTTGATTACTTTGTTTCTTGTTTTGTTTTTTCCAATTATCAGTTTGGGTTTTTTCCTTGGTTATGGAACACATCTTCTTGCAGATAGTTTTACTGTTCAAGGAGTTAGGTTGTTTTATCCTTTGAAGAAAAAATCTTGCGGAAGAATTAGAACTGGTAAGAGAACTGAAACTATTGTTTTTGTGGTTTTTCTGATTGGGAATTTGTGGTTGTTGATTTGGAAAGTTTTATTGTTATTTTAAAGTCTATAAATCCTTATAAAGTCGAGAGGGTTCTGGATTTTATGATTGATAAAGAAGGTAAGGAATTTTATTACACGGGAAGTTCTTTTTGGAGTGGTTTAATAGAAATTGCTAAAGAAGGAGCTAAAAGTTATAATTCTTGTGCTAATATTATTCCTGAAGGATATGTGCGGGACATTAAAGTGTTTAGAACTTTATATGAATCATCTTGTAATAGATTAATTTCTTTTATATCAAATAGTGCTGCGGTTGACGAAAATATTTTAAATAAGCTTTGCCCTAGAGATGTATTGGATAGAAAAGGTATTACTTTAGAAGATTTTCTTAAGAATCGTGATAAACCTCTGAAAGAAATTTTTAAAAAATTTCAAAGGTAACAAATAAAATGACAACTAAAAAAGAAAAAGAAGAGAGTGAGAAAATTAAGAAAGCTGTTTCTGGGGAAGAAAAGACAAGTGAACCGCAATTGACTGATTTGCCTGGGATTGGGCCGGCTGTTGCTGCGAAGTTGGAGAGCGCAGGAATTTTTGATATGATGAGTTTGGCGGTGATGAGTCCTGCTGCCTTGGGTGATGCTGCAGGTGTTAGTGCGGCTGTTGCGCGAAAGGCGATTCAGGCGTCAAGAGAGATGATGAACTTGGGTTTTTCAGATGGGATAGAGTTTGCAAAGAGGAGAGAGGATGTTTTTAATA